>NZ_BCQG01000009.1 GCF_001544315.1 Geobacillus jurassicus NBRC 107829 | reverse complement strand
TTTTTTTTTTTTTTTTGCCTAGTTGTGCAACTAGTGGCTCCATGAAAATTACACGAACGGAAAACAAATGTTGTATACTCTGAAAAACGACCGAATGGAACAAAGAGACAGAATGGACGGTTGATCAGCAGAAATAAAAGGATTCCCAACTAAAAATAATTTTCCGATTTTTCTTATTTTTATGTTGACAACACTATTTACGCTGTATTAACATTATGTATAGAATACGATAGTTAAAAAAACGTAATAAGGAAGGTGGGAATATGGATCAAGCAACGCTGCTAAAGGAAAAAGTTCAAAATGGATTTATCGTCGAAGGCATTGACGATATGAATGAAGAGTATTTAAACGCGTTGAAACAGACGCTGACGATCGTCGGCGACACCGAGCTGCTGAGCGTCCCGCCGCTGCTTACGGTGTACGACCAAGCGCCGACGTTAAACAGCAAAATTACAGCGCTGGCCATTATGCAGGATGAAATCGGCCATGCCCACATCGCCTATCGGCTGTTGAAAGATTTGGGCGAAGATGTTGACAGGCTGCTGTACGAGCGGGAGGCGCACCGTTGGAAAAACCCGTACGCCTTTGATTTTGAGTTGTCAAACTGGATTGAATTCGGCGTCTTCAATGCTTTTTTTGACCGCGCGGGCTACACCCTTCTTGGAGATGCGTTTGAGCATACGTCGTACGGGCCGTGGAAGCGGGCGCTCGTGAAAGTGGACAAAGAGGAGCTGTTCCATCTTCGCAACGGCGAGATCATTATGAGAACAGCGATGCAGGATCCGAATTTGCGCGAAGAAGTGCAAAAAGCGGTCGACTGGATGTTTTTAATGGCGCTTGAGTTTTTCGGGGTCGAGGACCGGTTGAAAAGCCGCTCGGCGCAACTGGAGTACCGCTTAAAAGGGCGGACGAATGACGAACTGCGGCAAAAATGGCTGTCAACGGCCGTTCCGTTCTGCGAATCAATCGGGGTCAAAGTTCCTGCCCATTATGATGAGGAGCAACAAAAATACGTGCTCGATGTGCCGTTCCCGTGCAAGTTTGACCCGGTGAACAAAAAATGGCTGTTTGACCAGCCGGATACGTGGGACAACGTCATCAAGCGGTTTAAACAGCGGGGTCCGAAAAATAAAGAGTTCGTGGAACGGATTCAACGCGGGGCGAAGGAACTCGAACAACTGCGAAAGGAAGCGGTGTGATGGACAAACGGAACACCGAAACGGAAAAGTATTGGCAAGCGCTGAAAGAAGTGATGGATCCGGAATTTCCGATCAGCGTCGTCGATATGGGACTCATTTACCACATTGAAAAAGTGGATGACGAGCTTCATGTGACCATGACATATACAGCGGTATCATGCGCTTGCATGGAGTGGATCGAGCAAGACATCCGCGATCGACTGCTCAAAGAGAAAGGGGTTCGTGACGTGCATATTCACGTCGTTTGGGATCCGCCGTGGACGGTCGACAGGATCAGTCCGGAAGGGCGCGAGAAATTGAAATATTGGGGGGTGAGCTCCACATGACAGCGGCCCAACGACGAAAAACGTTTGACATTTTCGCTCGCGTGAAACGGGGCGACCAATTGGCCCACATCGGCACGGTGGAGGCGGAAAACGAGGAGCTGGCAAAAGTATATGCCACTTACACGTACGATGAGGAAGATTGGGCGGAAATGGTTGTTGTCGACCGCAGCGAGCTCGTTTGGGTGAGAAAACCGAAGTGGCTATTTGCCTAAAAGGGGGAGGAGGCGCAATGGAACAAAGGCAGTCTGCTGTGCATTCGCTGATTGAGTTGCTCGAAACGATCGCTGACAATAAATACGTTCTTGGCGACCGCCTCGTTGAGGTCGGGGTCAGCGGTCCGAATTTGGAAGCCACGCTGGCATCGATCGCGATGGCGCAAGGAGAGCTCGGACATGCGCGCTTGTTGTACAACTGGTGTTTCGATTTGCGCGGCTTGAAAGGAAAAAAGCCGGAAATTTACGGCCAAACCGGAAAAGCGCTGGAAAGCGCCGTCAACGTGCATAACTGGATCACGCTCATCGCTGCACTATACGCAACAAACACCGCCATTGACGCTGTTTTGCAATCCGCACTTGATGCCAACCATCCTGCCATTGTATCGCGAATCCAGAAGTTGATCCGAGAACAACAAGATCATCTTGTATACGCCAAACATTGGGCGCAGCAGCTCGCCCATGAGCGCGGCGCTGTTCCTCATCGTTTCCGCGAAGCGTTGAACGCCGCGGCGAACGAAGCGGCGGCTTGGTTAAAAGAGGTTGAAAGCAAGGAAGAGTTGCAGCAGGAAGGGTACTTGCCGAACGGAGTCAAGCTCGTTGAACGGCTGCAGCAGGAATTGAAAACGGTTGCGGCTGAACCTTTCGTTCAGTTGAAATAACAACAGCACACAAGGAGGTGAGGAACAGACGGTGTTCTTTCTCTCTTGAAGCACAAGGGAAATGAACTTTCAAAATGAGGTCTATCCGTCGTTGCCTGCGTGAAACAATCAAATCATTTTTGAAGGAAGGGGAATGAAACAATGACTGCTGTAGAAACGAAAAAACAATATTTAACGGTTGTCAAAGAGGATGGGATTGCCGAGATTCACTTGCACATTAACAAATCGAACTCGTATGATTTGGAATTTTACAAAGAATTCAATGCAGCCATCGATGACATCCGTTTTGACCCAGACATCAAAGTCGTCATCGTCATGAGCGATGTGCCGAAGTTTTTCTCGGCAGGGGCGGATATCAACTTTTTACGCTCGGCTGATCCGCGGTTTAAAACGCAATTTTGCCTGTTCTGCAATGAGACGCTCGACAAAATCGCGCGTTCGCCGCAAGTGTACATTGCCTGCTTAGAAGGGCATACGGTCGGCGGCGGGTTGGAGCTGGCGTTGGCGTGCGATTTGCGGTTTATGGGCGATGAAGCAGGGAAAATCGGGCTGCCGGAAGTGTCGCTTGGCGTGTTGGCCGGAACAGGCGGCACGCAGAGGCTGGCGCGGCTCATCGGCTATTCGCGGGCGCTGGATATGAACATTACGGGCGAAACGATCACGCCGCAAGAGGCGCTGGACATTGGACTGGTGAACCGAGTGTTTCCGCAGGCGGAAACGAGAGAGCGGACGCGGGAATATGCGCGCAAGCTCGCGAGCAGCGCGACGTATGCGGTCTCGAACATCAAGCTGGCGATCATGAACGGGAAAGAGATGCCGCTGAATGTGGCGATCCGCTACGAAGGCGAGCTGCAAAACTTGCTGTTCCGCTCCGAAGACGCGAAAGAAGGGATGAGCGCCTTTTTGGAAAAACGCCAACCGAATTGGAAAGGCATTTAACGTGTGGTTAGCGGAGCCTTTGAAATGGAGACAGATTCATCCTTTCAAAGGCTTCGCTGCCCAGTTGTTTCGCACGCTGATTCACCGGGCAGTTCAATTTCATGGGGAATGGGATGGTGAACAATGGAATTGCGCGGGTTCGGAAGGCTGTACAATGCGGCGGGATTGTTTATTGACTATAACGTCCATAGCGGGTTGGGCGAGAAAACGGCCATTTATTATCGCGATGAGCAAATTTCCTACCAGGAATTGCAAGAAAAAGTGAACCAAACCGGCAATATGCTGCGGGGGCTTGGCTATCGGATGGAAGACCGGCTGGTGATGGTCTGCCACGATACCCCCGAGTTTATCTATACGTTTTTTGGCGCCATCAAAATCGGAGCGGTGCCGATTCCGGTCAATACGATGATGCAACCGTCGGATTACGAATATTTTTTAAACAACAGCCGGGCGAAAGGGTTGGTCATTCACGAAGACTTATGGGAGCGTCTTCAGCCGATTCGCGAGCGGTTTGCTTTTTTGCAAGATGTCATTGTCATTCATGAAAACGCTAACAGTTCCATCGAGGGAACGCTTTCCTTTCATCGGTTGCTCGCCCGCACGGATAAGGAGCTGGAAGCGGCGCCGACGAACAAAGATGATGCGGCGTTTTGGCTGTTCAGTTCAGGAAGCACGGGGGATCCGAAAGGAATCATCCATTTGCAGCACGATATGGAATATGCGTTAAACACATACGCCAGACAAGTGCTGGGAATCAACGAGAATGACCGCTGTCTGTCGGCGTCGAAACTGTATTTCGCGTATGGCCTCGGCGGCGGAATGTATTTTCCGTTAGGCGTCGGCGCCTCGACCGTGCTTGTGAAAGAGCGGCCTTCGCCGGAGGTGATGTTTCAGGCGATTGAAACGTACAAGCCGACGATTTTTTTCGGCGTGCCGACGTTGTACGGCGCCATGATCGATTATGCAGAAAAAGCCGGCCGGCGCTTTGACGTTCGTTCGTTGCGCGTCTGTGTCTCCGCTGGTGAAGCGTTGCCGCCATCGTTTTATTATAAATGGAAACAGCTGTTTGGGGTCGACATTTTAGACGGCATCGGCTCGACGGAAGCGTTGCACATTTTCATTTCCAACCGCATTGGCGACGTCAAACCGGGCAGCTCCGGAAAGGCGGTTCCGGGCTATGAAGTAAAAATCATTGATGGGCAAGGGAATGAACTGCCGCCAAATGAGGTGGGCGACTTGATCATTCGCGGCGACTCGATTGCCCACGGATATTGGAACCTTCACGAGCAAAACAAGCAAAAATTCGTCGGAGAATGGCTGTATATTGGCGATAAATATTACCGCGACGAAGAAGGGTATTACTGGTATTGCGGGCGCTCCGATGATATGCTGAAAGTCGGGGGCATTTGGGTTTCCCCGATCGAGGTGGAAAACTGCCTTCTGCGGCATGACGATGTACTGGAAGCAGCCGTAGTGGGTGTGGAAAATGAAAACGGGTTGGTGGTTCCAAAAGCGTTCGTCGTGTTGAAAGACGGCGTTCCTCGTTCAGCTGAGAAGGAAGAAGAGCTCAAGCAATTTGCGAAGCAACATCTGGCCCACTATAAATACCCGCGCATCATCGAATTGATCGACGAACTCCCGAAAACAGCCACTGGAAAAATTCAGCGCTTTAAACTGCGGCAGCTATTGAAACAACGATGAACGAGGCGAAAGGGACGATTCGGCCATGAAGCGAAACGAGTTTCAGCTGCGCGTCAACTTCGGCGACACCGATGCAGCCGGCATCGTCTATTATCCGAACTATTTTAAATGGTTCGATATTGCCGGACATCAGTTTTTCCGCAGCATCGGGCTGCCGCCGGCGAAATTGATGAAAGAACAGAATATCATTTTGCCGCTGCTGGATGTTGGCTGCACGTTTGAGCGTCCATTGTATTACGACGACATTATTACGATTCGGACAACGGTGGAGGAGGTCAACCGCAAAACGATTAAACTGCGCCATGAAGTGTTTCGCGAAGAGGTGCGGACCGGCCACGGCTTTGAGCTGAGAGGCTGGGTCAAGGAGGAGGGCGGGTGCATGTTTGCCATGCCGATTCCTGATGACGTTCGGCAGCTGCTCGAAGAAGACGGCGTTGGGGCATGCCCCCATATGAATCCGCTGCTGAATGCTTAATGATTGGGAGAGCCAAGTTCGCCTTGTTGCGTCTTGGCTTGCTTTTTCTCTAAGCTGAGGAAAGGGGAAAGAGTTTATGATCCGAACAGCGAAGCGGACGGAGCTGATTGAAGTGGCGCAAGGGCGCCGTCCCGCTCATATCGTCATTCAAGGCGGGATCGTCGCCAATGTTTATTCGGGGGAATTTTTGCGCCAAAATGTTGCCATTTACGAAGATGCCATCGCTTACGTTGGAGAAAACGAAGTCGCCACCGATGAACATACGATCGTCATCGATGCGGAAGGGATGTACGTTTCCCCCGGATTCATTGAGCCGCACGCTCACCCGTGGGTGTTTTACAATCCCGTCAGCATGACAGCTAAGGTGCTGCCGCTCGGCACGACAACGACAGTCAATGACAACTTGTTTTTTTATTTGCATTTCGGCGTCGATGGGTTTCGTCAGCTGGTTGAGGATTTGCGGGCGCTGCCGGGCAATTTCTTTTGGCTCGTCCGTTTGGTGTCGCAAGCCGACTTTCCGGGCGAACGCGACTGGTTCGATCCAGAGAGAATTCAAAAGTTGCTTGAGATGGACGAAGTCGTAGGGACGGCGGAAGTGACAAGATGGCCGCTGTTATATCAAGGCGACCCGTTTTTGATCGACACGATTGAAGTGGCAAAACGCATGAGAAAAGTGATTGATGGCCACACGGCCGGTTGCTCATATGAGAAACTGAATAGCATTGCCGCAAGCGGCGTCAGCGCCTGCCATGAAGCTATCACGGCTAAAGAGGCGCTCCATCGGCTGCGGCTCGGCATGTGGACGACGCTTCGCCATAGCTCGCTCCGCCCGGATTTTCCGGAAATCATCCGCTTGATCACAGAGAAAAGGGTCAGCACGCACCGAATTACGATGACAACAGACGGCCCGCATCCGGGATTTATCGAGCGGGAAGGTTTTGTGGACGGGCTGGTTCGCAAGGCCGTGGAGCTTGGTGTGCCGCCGATGACCGCGCTGCAAATGGCGACGATCAACGCAGCGACGTATTTGCGGCTTGACGATGACCTCGGCGGCATCGCCCCAGGCAAGTTGGCAGATGTCATCTTGCTTCCGGATTTGGCCACGTTCCAACCGTCGTTAGTGATTTCCAAAGGCCGCATCGTCGCCCGCGACGGCAAGCTGCTTGTCCCGCTGCCTAAGATAGACTGGGGGCGGTATGTATCGAAAAAACCGTTTTTATTCGCTAAAGAGCGGCTTGAGGATGAGCATCTATACCGCTATCCGCATCCGAAGCCGGAGAAGCCGGTGCCGGTCGCCTATTTCAAAAGCAACGTCATTACCGAGCGAAAAGACATCCACCTTCCGTCCGTCAACGGTTACGCCGATCTTTCCAGACATCCAGGGCTGTTGTACGCTTCGTTGATTGCTCGCAATGGCCAATGGGTCGCGAAAGCCATTTTGGAGCGGTTTGCGGTCGATATCGATGGCATGGCATCGACGTACAATACGACGACCGAGCTGCTTGTCATCGGCAGAAATCCAAAGGCGATGGCGGCCGCTGCGAAACGAGTGCACGAAATGGGCGGCGGGATTGTTGTCGTGGATGACGGCAAGACAGTGGTGGAAATTCCGCTGCCGTTTACCGGCATGATGACGACCGGTCATTCGTTTGACACGGCTGTCCGCTTCCACGATGAGCTGTTGGCGCTGTTGCAAGAACGTGGATTTCCGTTCCATGATATTTTGTATACTCTCCTGTTTTTAACGTGCGATTTCCTGCCGGGTCTTCGCCTAATCCCGTACGGTTTGTACGATGTCAAGCGGGCGGAGATTGTGCTGCCGGCTGAAGGGCTGGAAGAAAAAGCAGTGAAATAACGCGGCAAGGAGTGCAACAGCGCGCGTGTTCGTCTTGTTGGAAAAAGGATAGCGACATGAACGCGGCGCCGGCCGCCTGGTCGTTTCCGCACGGTTTTCGATGAAAATTTGTCGTTCAAATAGAGTTGTTCCGTTGTATAATAAAAAAATGTAGGCGGGTTCACGCTGCGGATCTGCCAATGGCTCGATGTGGAGATGAAACCGATGTGGCAAACGATCAATCACATGCTGGAAAAGGTGCTGCCGGTGCTTACGCCGGCGAGCGTGGCGGTCGGCGTATGGCTGTCGGATGAATTGCGCGGTTATGCGGTGCTTGTTCCGTGGCTGTTTGCATTTATGACGTTCAGCGGCAGTTTGCGCCTGCGTTTGGCTGATTTGAAAGAGGCGCTCGTTCATCCCGGTCCGATCGCCGTAGCGCTGTGTCTGCTTCACCTCGTCATTCCGCTTTGGGCGTTTGGGCTTGGGCATCTATTTTTTGGCGGCGACCGGTTGACGGTGATCGGATTTGTGCTGGCCGCAGCCATTCCGACTGGGGTGACAAGCTTTATTTGGGTGTCGCTCGGACGGGGAAACTTGGCTTTGGCGCTTTCTGTCATTTTGATTGATACGTTCTTATCGCCGGTTGTCGTGCCGCTGACGTTGCTGTTGCTTGCTGGAAGCGCGGTCGAGATGAATGTTTGGCAGATGATGCTCGGCTTGTTTTTCATGATCATTTTGCCGTCATTGGCCGGCATGGTTGTGAGTGAACGGCTGTCTGCCAAAGCGAACGAACAGCTGGCGGCGGTGTTGGCGCCGCTTTCCAAATTGGCGCTGGTGCTTGTCGTGATGATCAACAGCGCAGTCGTCGCACCGCATTTCGGTCATGCAAGCGGCCGATTGCTGTTCATGGCGCTTCTCGTCTTGGCGATTGCGAGCTCCGGATATTTTCTTTCTTGGATGACCGCCCGTTGGCTCAAGTTTGCCCCGGCGGACATCATCGCGTTGACGTTCACCGGTGGAATGCGCAACATCAGCGCTGGCGCGGTGCTCGCGATGACGTATTTTCCTCCGGCAGTCAGCGTGCCGGTCGTGCTCGGTATGTTGTTTCAGCAAGTGCTCGCCTCGATGTACCATCGCCTGTTGGAAAAAGCGTATCATTCGTCAGCGAGTGGGCCAACGTCTTTTATCGGCAGCGCCCGCTAGGAAGCCATGAGTGGGCGGCGACGATCAAGCGGCCGTTCTCATTGGAGTTTTGCCCAACGCGTGCGGTCTGCCGCCTTGCATAGCGGCTGTAGGCAGGTGCAACGCCATGACGGGACGATTCGGCGAATGCAAAAGACAAAGAAAAAGCCATCTGCTCTAAGCGGCCATCATATGAGAAACAAGCGAAGTTTTCGATGTACCGGTGTATGCCGGCGTGTAGTCTCGCTTCGCGACTGAAGCAGGGACAGAGCTAACGGCTCGGTGCTCGCGCCTGGTCAGGGAAGCGGATGAGATGGCGGCGAAGAGGAAGGTTGAGCTCCATAATCCCCTCGACGACTAGCCGGGCGATTTCTTTCGCTCCTCGTTTGTGAAAATGCGTGTTGTCTTTGATTCCGTGCGGATAATTTGCATGCTCGCCGGGCGCAAGCCATAGAAACAACTGTTTCGTCTGTTCCGGGCCGAGCTGTTCAAACCGTTGTCTGCTTTTTGCCGTCAAATCGATGACGGGAACGTGCTCTCTCTCCCCAAGCGCCTTCATGGCCGCAGGATAAAGTCCATGGGAGTTGAGCGCCCGCCCGTCGGCAGAAAAGCGCCGCCGCTCGACCGGAGTGATGAGGACAGGGGTTGCCCCTTTCGCGCGGGCGCCGTTAATATACCGCTTCAAGTATGATTGGTAGGAGGTGAATGGTTCGGTGTAGCGCGCCGGATCGTTCACCTTTTTCTGTCGTTATCGTGGCCCGCGTTTTGTGCGTTTATGCGCCGCGGCGCTAATCGATCCGCTTTTTCCGCCGTCATCGCCTGGATGTGGCTGATCAACTGCCGCTCTTTGGCGGTCAAGTCGCGATCCGATATAGCCGCGTTTCCTTTCTCCGGCAGGAAACCCCGACAATTGCGGGGATTGAAGGGGCTTGGTCTTATGTATAAAATATTTAGGTAATTCAAAAAATACTTCAGCCCGTTGGAAGGAGAGGGAGAACATGATGAAATGCTGTCGGCGTGTTGCCCTTGTGTTGCTCGGATTATGGCTTGTGTTCTGCCTATCTGTTCCGGGAGGGCGAGCTGAAGCGGCGGCTTCGCGAGCCAATGATGCGCCGATTGTGCTTCTCCATGGTTTTACCGGCTGGGGACGAGAAGAAATGTTTGGGTTCAAGTACTGGGGCGGGGTGCGCGGCGATATCGAACAACTGCTTAACGCCCAGGGGTATCGAACGTACACGTTGGCGGTCGGCCCGCTCTCAAGCAACTGGGACCGGGCATGCGAAGCGTACGCCCAGCTTGTCGGCGGAACGGTCGATTATGGTGCGGCCCATGCGGCGAAGCACGGCCATGCGCGGTTTGGCCGCACGTATCCGGGCTTGCTGCCGGAATTGAAAAGAGGCGGCCGCGTCCATATCATCGCTCATAGCCAAGGAGGACAGACGGCCCGCATGCTTGTGTCTCTCCTAGAGAACGGA
The DNA here is from genome assembly GCF_001544315.1 of Geobacillus jurassicus NBRC 107829. Classification (GTDB taxonomy): domain Bacteria; phylum Bacillota; class Bacilli; order Bacillales; family Anoxybacillaceae; genus Geobacillus; species Geobacillus jurassicus. The sequence continues at coordinate 14,557 of NZ_BCQG01000009.1, read as the reverse complement.
AGCAAAGAAGAGCGGGAGTACGCCAAGGCGCATAACGTGTCGTTGTCGCCGTTGTTTGAAGGCGGACATAATTTTGTGTTGAGTGTGACAACCATTGCCACTCCTCATGACGGGACGACGCTTGTCAATATGGTCGATTTCACTGATCGCTTCTTTGACCTGCAAAAAGCGGTGTTGAAAGCGGCGGCTGTCGCCAGCAATGTGCCGTACACGAGTCAAGTATACGATTTTAAGCTCGACCAATGGGGGTTGCGCCGTCAGCCGGGTGAATCGTTTGACCAATATTTTGAGCGGCTCAAACAGTCCCCCGTTTGGACGTCCGCAGATACCGCCCGCTATGATTTATCCGTTCCCGGTGCGGAGGCGCTGAACCAATGGGTGCAGGCAAGTCCGAACACGTATTATTTGAGCTTTGCCACAGAACGGACGTATCGAGGAGCTCTCACAGGCAACTATTATCCCGAACTGGGGATGAATGTATTCAGCGCCGCCGTATGCGCCCCGTTTCTCGGCTCGTACCGCAATGCGGCGCTTGGCATTGACGACCGCTGGCTTGAGAACGATGGCATCGTCAACACGTTTTCGATGAACGGTCCAAAGCGTGGATCTACCGATCGGATCGTGCCGTATGACGGGACGTTGAAAAAAGGAGTTTGGAATGATATGGGAACGTACAATGTCGATCATTTGGAAGTGATCGGCGTTGACCCGAATCCGTTGTTTGATATTCATGCCTTTTATTTACGCCTTGCCGAGCAGTTGGCGAGTTTGCAGCCTTAATGAAGGGATGATCAGCCAAACGGGCAAAAAGCCATCTCGGTCGGATGGCTTTTTTCTTTGAAAACGAATTCATGGACGGTTATGTTCAGCCTGGGTTGGAAGTAAAATTTACTCATGGATGTTTTGGTGGAGTCAGCACCTGAGTTGTATGACGGCCGCGGATGTCCGATGGTATAATAGAGGCAAACCTAGCGGATGGGGGAATGGGCTTGAAACCGACCGAGCGGCAAAATGAACGGTATACGTATCAAGATTATGCCAAATGGGACGGACGGTGGGAGCTGATCAACAGAGTGCCCTATAGCATAGCACCGGCCCCTTCGTTTGTCCATCAGGCCATCGTCGGCGAATCGTATGTCGCCTTGCGATCATTTTTTCGCGAAAAAGGATGTGCGGTTGTCATGGCGCCGTTTGATGTACGCCTTGATGAGCAGGCGGACTATGAACAGGCGGAGCATGTGGTGCAGCCAGACATCTCCGTCATTTGCGATCAAAGCAAAATTGGCAGCCGAGGATGCGATGGTCCGCTGGATTTCATCGTTGAAGTGCTTTCGCCGAGTACAGCGCTGAAAGACCGGAACGAAAAATATAAGCTGTACGAACAGTTCGGCGTCAAGGAATATTGGATCGTCGACCCGCTGCACCGGACAGTGGAAGTGTACGGCCGCGGCGAAAAAGGGTATGAAGCGGAGCGTGTTTGGCGAACGCGATACGCTCTCCTCATTTTTGTTTGCGGATTTGGCGATTCCGCTAGCCGCTATATTTCAAAATATAGAGAGTGAGGGATAAAGGTGCGATTAACGGAAACGGAAGTGCAAGCGTTGCTTGAAAAAGCGGACGGCTGGAAGCTGGCCGATGAGCGGTGGATTGTGAAAAAATACCGTTTTCAAGACTACTTGCAGGGAATCGAGTTCGTCCGGCGAATCGCCGCGATTTCGGAAAACGCCAACCACCATCCGTTCATTTCGATCGACTACAAGCTCATCACCGTAAAGTTGTCCTCATGGCGGGCGAAAGGGCTGACGAAGCTCGATTTTGAACTGGCGAAGCAGTATGATGATGTGTATAAGCAAATGAAGCAGGGGGAAGGGGAATGATGACGAATCGAGTGGCACTTATCATCGGGGCGGGGAGGGGTTATGAGGTGGTGAGGCTTTATCTTGACAAGGTTATATCAAATAGGATAAAATTAACCTTGATTAAGAGTTTAAACGTTTAAACAAAAGAGGAAGAATTGAAAAAATGAATGAGAAGGCGATAGAGTTATTCCGAGCTTGTATTCCTTTATTTCAGACGCTCAGTGATCCGCATCGTCAAGATATCATTTTATTGCTTGCAGAACATGAAGCACTGACTGTAAACGAAATTACAGAGCATTCTAACTTGTCGCGACCAGCGATTTCTCACCATTTAAAGATTTTGCGCGATGTCGGACTTGTCACCGTCGAACAAAAGGGAACGCAACGCTATTACTTACTCTCGCTAGAAAACGCCATTCAACTATTAAAAAAACTCATTCAATCGGTTGAAAATGAATGCCTTTAGCGAACGCTAAAGGTGACTTATTTGTTTTTAATGTTTAATTGTTTAAACATTTGAATATAGAGGAGGATATAAATGATGAAAAGAGAAACCGTACTCATTACAGGAGCTTCAGGAGGAATTAGTTATGCTTTTGCCGAGCGATTTGCTCAGAATGGTTGCGATATAATAGCTGTGGCTCGAAGTGAGAAGAAATTGTACCAATTAAAGAACGAGTTGGAAGGGAAATATGAAATACAGTTTGTCCCTTATGCAAAAGATTTGTCTAAGCAAGAAGAAGTCCAAAGTTTGTATAACGAACTGTAGATGAGCAAATTCACTAACATAAATTGACAACCAAACAAAAAAGGAGACATGAACCAGACTCCTTGGGTAAAATAGATGTGCCAACCAACCACTCACACAAGGAGGTTCATGTCTCATGAATCAATGAGCACATCATCAAGGAATCCACAAGTTTTTCCTAGCGTTAGGGTTGGCGTTGCATTTCTCCAAACCGGTTCTGAAGCATCTCGTTCATATCGTTGATGCCTTGACGACCAAGGGGTTTTCGGGAACATGGAACGATCTTCATCACTGGAGCTTTCATCCCAACCACCGAACCACGTTGAGCCACTTTTTCACGAAAAGCCCTTGGAACGAGGAAAGGCTGCTTGAGAAGCTTCAAGAGTGGATCCTTCGCCGGATCGAACGCCTGGCCAAGCGGAAGAATCAGCCCGTTTTTGTTTCGATTGATGATGCCATCTGCCAAAAAACGAAGCCTTCGTCACGGGCTTCGCACGCCATCCAAGGGTGCGACTGGCACTACTCGCACAAGGATCATCAATCGGTTTGGGGGCATTCGCTCGTTTGGCTGATGGTGCACACCTTCACGCAAGCGTTTCCGTTCGCGTTCCGCTTGTATGACAAGAAGGCGGGAAGAAGCAAAATCGACCTGGCGATCGAGATGCTTTCTTCGCTCAAAGTGAAGCTGGCTCAGCCGGTGTATGTGCTCATGGATTCGTGGCATCCGTCCCAAGCGCTCATCGAAGCCTGTCTGAAAAAGGGATTCCATGTCATCGCGATGCTCAAGACGAACCGGATTCTCTACCCGAACGGCATCGCGGTCCAAGCGAAGCAGCTTGCCCGCTATATCGAGCCCAAAGACACCCGCCTCGTCACGGTGGGTCAGGAGCGTTGCCGCGTGTATCGCTATGAGGGAGCGATCCATGGCCTCGATGACGCGGTGGTGTTGCTTGCTTGGAAGGCGGATCAGCCGATGACACCCGAACATCTCCATGTCGTCTTGAGCACCGACCGGGGGCTCGACGATGAAGAGATCTTGCGTTGCTACGCCCAACGTTGGACGATCGAGTGTTTTTTCCGGCAGGCGAAAGATCAGCTGAAGCTCGATGGGTACCGCGTCCGTCACATTCGAGCGGTGAAACGGTATTGGGCGGTAGTGTTGTTGGCCTGCGTGTACAGCATCGCCGAATCCCAACAAAACCTCTCCGCTGGACTGGAGCTTCTTCGGTCGCGGAAAGGACACAGCGTCGTGGAGTTCATTTATGACGCCGCGAAGCAAGATATTCCCATTGATGTTGAAAACAGCTCCGTGTCGCGTAAGGGGTACCCTGTTTGTCTCTTAAACCATGGAAATTATTGTAATGAAAAATGCTCATCTACAGTCATATGTGGGCTTTTTATACTGGGCGGACGAATTATCGGAGAAAGAGAAGGAAGTTTTCTTAAAGTACGAATCGTGGCTAGTTGAGGCAGAGCGAACGTCTATGGCTAAGAGCTATAAAATGGTCGTATTGCACGCAATGTTAAACCGCGGCCCCTCGCGTTGGCACATGCCGATTACGCCAAAAGAAGTAGCGCCGTTTTTCCATCAATATTTAATGGAAAAAGAATATCGCAAACGAATCGACTTTTCAGACAAGAAAACAAAACAGCTATGGATTTATGATGAAGCAAAAATAAGCAAGCTTATTGCCGAAGTGCCGATGACGAAATGGAGTGGAAGTTCGAACGGTCTCCTCCCTCTAGAAATGTTGATATATCAAGGCTTTTCGGCCTCTCAGGGGTGTCAAAAAAAATATTTTTCGACAAAATCCCTTACATCCTTTTTCAGTTTTGTGGATATCTTACAGAACCAGGGTGCGCTTCGCGGCCGCGTCTGGATACATTTTCCTGACGTGGGGGAAGCTTTCTGTTCGTGGGGGAGGCCTTAGGCCGCCCGGTTTTGAACCTGGGACAAGACGTCCTGCATCATTCGCTCCGCGTCAAAGGCTTGTTTCTTCGTACAAATCGCAAACAGCACATTCAGCCGTTTTCGGCATAACGCCACGATAGACTGTTTTCCGGTCAGCGGGTTGACGGATCGGGTCGTGTCATACTCATGCAGCGCGCGAAACGCCTCGTTGTGCCGGATCAGCGGAATCACCGCCCGAAACAACACCGATCGCAGCCGTTTTCGCCCCCGTTTGGAGATCCGCTTTTGCCCTTTGCGCTGGCCGGAGGAGTTCTCCTTGAGCGTCAGGCCCGCCAACTTCACCAATTGACGCGGGTCCCGATAGTGGGTGAAACTGCCGATCTCCGCCAGCAGGTCAATGATCGTGGCGTCCCCCAACCCGTCGACCGTTTTCAGCCATTGATCCTCCATCGTCGTTTGAACCAACGCCTTCAACTCCGCGTCCAGCGCCGCGATCTCGGCCTCGAATTGGCGGTATTGGCGGACGAGCGCGGCGATCTCAAAACGGGCCATCGTCGTCCCTTCCGTCACCCCAATGGAGTCCTTCGCGGCGTCGATCAACGCCTGAATTTTGGCCTTCTGCGGGCATTTCAGCCCTTCGCTTTGCCGGTGCACCTCGATGAGCTCCTCGGCGGTTCGACCCGCCATATCGGCCGGAAACGGCGTCCACTCCAACACCGAAAGCGCCGTTTTTCCCAGATCGCGAAACACCGTCCAAAACTCCGGAAAATACCGGTCGGTCCAGCGGATGATCGCGTTTTTCACCGCGATCTGTTCCTTGCGGAGCTTTTCTTTGAGGGTGCTCCCGACGCGCAAATCTGCTTCGATCTCGTGCAGGAGCCGGGGAACAAGGAATCGTCCGTCTTTCGCCAGTCTGGCGATGACCAGGGCGTCTTTGGCGTCATGTTTCGTCGGCAGATTGTCATCGAGTTCTTTCGACCGACACACATGCGCCGGGTTGACCATGACCAGCGGGATCCCTTTTTCCTCGAGAAAGCAGTCCAGGTTCAACCAGTAATGGCTGGTCGGTGTTTAGTGCAAAATAAAAATACAGAGTTCTGCAACGAAAAGTGCAGAGCCTAAGGCAAAGAAAAAAGGCTTGCCAGCCCCTAACATTTCCTCTACTGTGGAAGTTGTGAACACATAAACCAAACAGTGGAGGAGCGAAAGGATGCTGGCAATGCCCGAAATGAATCGTATCAGAAAACTGCGTGAAAAGAAAGGGTTATCGATTGCGGAAATTTCCCGCGAAACGGGATATAACTGGAGAACGGTCAAGAAATACGCGGATGGCGGCATTTCTGTCCAACCAACCATCAAACGCAAAAAGGGGATGATGGAGGAAGAAGGATACGGGCCAATCATTGATGACTGGTTGGAGGAGGATGCCAAGCTGCCGAGAAAACAACGGCGAACGAACAAGACGATGTTTGAAGCGCTTTGTCGTGACCATGGATTTCAAGGCTCGTATCGCACCGTTTGCGCGTACGTGCAAAAACGAAGACCGCAGCTCAAGCTCGAGAAAGAACAGCGCTATGAACGACTTGAGCACCCGCCGGGAGAGGCGCAGGTGGATTTCGGGAAGATGACGGTGGTGACGAAGGAGGGGAAGGAAGAAGAACGATCGGTTTTGATCATGAGCTTTCCATATAGCAACGCTGCGTTTGCCTACCCACTGCCGGCGGAAAACAGCGAAAGCTTTCTCCATGGGTTGACGCAGTTGTTTCGCCAGGCTGGGGGAGTGCCAAAGGTGTTGCGCATTGACAATTTGTCCGCGGCCGTCGTGTCCATCCGAAAAGGGGGAGAACGCCAATACACCGAGGCCTTTCAGAAATTCCAAATGTATTACCGGTTTGACGTGCAAGCGTGCAATCCGCACAGCGGACATGAGAAAGGGAATGCCGAGCGGAAAATCTACTACACTCGCAACCTTTGTTTTGTCCCGGCTCCGTTGATCGAGTCGGATCCAGAGCTGGTGGAGCGGCTGCATCGCAAGATGGTTGAGGATCAAAACCGCCCCCATTATGAAAAGCGGCGGATGATCGAGGAATGATGGCAAGAGGAGCGGCCGGAGCTGTTGGCGTTGCCGGAACAAGATCTTCCGATCTTCTCCCTCGATCACGCTTACGTGAATAAGTACGGAGAAGTGATGGTGGATGGGAAGGCGTTCGTCGTCCATGGCCTGTCCGTCCCCAACCGGGTATTGGTGAAAAAAGAGTGGGATCGTTTCTTTGTGCTCTCTCCTGACGGAGGCATACATCTTGAGACGCCAAGGCCGTATACGAACGTGAAACGCGAGATCCCTTGGAAAGAGATTTTCGCTGAGTGGGAGACCAAACCCCGGGTTGTCGGGCATTCCCGATACCGGGCGTACTTGCCGGAAGCGATCCGAACGTATCTGGCTGGCACCCCGCCCCAGGCGGCGGCCCGTTTGAAAGGGCTGCGAGCGCTGTTGGATCGTTGCACGCTTTATGAAATCGCCCAGTGGCTCGATGAGAACCAGCGATGGGACTTGGCTCCTCATGAAATCGGAGTGTTGATGGAAGCGAGGCAGTCCCATTACCCGGCCAAGTGGGAAGAATCGTACACCCCTTCCGTCCTGATCGACTATGAAACGGACTTAACGGTGTATGATCAACGTCTTCATCCCGTTCGGGAAGGGGGTGTCCAGGGATGAGAGCAGAGGTGAAAGAGATTTGTAAAGCGCTGCATTTGGCCTATATCGCGGATCGATTCGAGGAGGTGATGTTCGAAACGAAAGAACAGTTTTTGCGGGATGTATTGGCGCTGGAGCTGTCGTGCCGCCAGCAGGCGAAACAGGCCCGGCTGATCAAGAAAGCCAAGTTTCGGGAGTTGAAATGGCTGAAGGATTACGAATGGTCGGATCACATCCACTGGCCGACCACGACATCGAAGAAGGAATTGTGTGACCTTCGCTTTTTGGAGCGAAAGCAAAACGTTCTGCTTTTAGGCTCGCCCGGGACAGGAAAAACCCATCTCGCCACAGCGCTCGGCATCCAGGCGTGCCAACAAAGCCATGAGGTTCGGTTTTTCCGCGTCGTGGATCTCGTCGCCCAGCTGGAAGAGGCATTGAAAATGGCACGCTCGGGCGGCTGAAACGAAGCATCGATGCGTGCGAACTGTTGATTTTGGATGAACTCGGCTATGTGCCGTTTCAAAAGCAAGGATCGGAGCTGTTGTTTCATGTGATCGCCGACTGTTATGAGCGAAAAAGCGTCATCGTGACGTCGAATCTGGAATTTGGACAGTGGAATCGGGTGTTTGGGGACAACCGCTTGACAGCTGCGCTGGTGGATCGCTTGGTTCACCATGCCCACATCCTGGCCTTTACGGGAGAGAGCTATCGACTGCGGAACGCTCTCTCCGCGATCCAGCCGTCCTCTTCCCCCGGTCTGGAACCTTAAGTCTTGAGCTGGCAAGCCTATGTATTTTTTCTTGCACTTCTCTGCATTTTTTGCTTGCAAAAAACATGGTCGGTTCCAGCGCGACGATCACGTCCGACTTCGCAAACTCTTGCATGCCTCCTGGATGCCTTCATACAGCTGCCGAAAGCCCTTTTTCGACTGGAGGACCGGGAAGGATTTTCGAAGCACGCGCCCCCGGTCATCCACGAAGCAGGCGTAGTGGGTTCGTTTCGCGATATCGATTCCCACGACAAGCGTTTGTTCGGTTACTTGATCAATTTTAGATTTTTGTGTACAATTCATCTGAAGTCCTCCTTGGTATGGTGAGTGATGTTTGACACCCCTGCATCATACCAGAGGACTTTTTTTGATCAAGTCCCCCGGAAAAGCTCCTAACAGGAATGCTTTCCTTTGAAAACGGCGTATTTTCTCTCACTTTTTCTATCGCCAAAGAAGACGAAGAAATTTTGTATCAATGGACGAAAGAGATTTGTGAGTATCGGTTGCATGTGTATTTTGAGAGAAAAAGCAAGATATAAAAGACAATGTAAACAGAAGCCGAGCAGTGCTTCTGTTTTTTTTTTTTTTTTTGACATAATTCGACAACATTTTCTTGTAATTTCGATATGATATTTTATAGGTGTTTTGTACTATATTGAATGCGTGGAAAAACAGAAAAAGAATACATCAATACACATCTTAAAAATCACAGACAGTTGCAAAAAATAAGGTACTATTATGATTTGATTTTATAGCACTGTTAGAAATTTTGATTCAGACTATTTCTAAAATTATTTGGTTATTAGGAAAATATATTGAAGTTGTCCAATGGTAAATAATTTATCTTTAACGTTTTCAACCATATATGCTAACTAGTTATCAAAATATAAAATTATGATGAGGGATGGAAATGATTCATAAAGAGTTGCAACTTTTTCTTGAAAACAATGTTCATCCATTACCTTCATGGATTATATTTACTTTTTCCTTAGGAGCCTTTTTGCATGAAAAAGGCATAGAAGATAATAAGAGTAGTCATATAGTTGTTTCTGTGCCAAGTGAACAATATTTTGCTTTGTTTGTAGCTGTAGGAATAGCAGATAAAGTATTTCGTAAGCCAAGAAACCTACAGTCAATTCGTCAACAGATATTGAACTTAAAAAAAGGCAACAGAATTATTTATCAAGATAAAGACCTTGCCCGAAGAGCTTCCGTTATATCGGTGGAACCCAGTCCTGTGATTGAAGGAGAATTTATATTGTTCATCCAATTTGGAAATATTAAACTGGGAATACCTGAACAACAATGGATAGAAAAAATTATTTTATTAGAAGAAGAATATACTGAGATTAAAAGAAGTAGAAAAGTAAGTGAAAATTATCAATTAAGAATTTCCAGCCCTTTTATGCAAAATATCTATTCTAGCGAACAATTAAGCAGAGCTTCTTTTTATCCGGGAGATTATTTTTATATTGTTGGAGATAAAGAGGATTTCATCGAAATGATGTCAGAAAAGTGTTTGTTTAAAAATGGACAAAAAGGAACCATCAGTGATTTTTTGTATTTGGAAAACTTGCAAAATAACAACAGCTATTCTAATGGCAAGTTTTTTTCGTCCCGAATGAAAAATACTCATGAAGTTAATGAAAACGTACCTGTTTTATTTTCTAACGCATTGAGTTACAGAAAACAAATTAGACTATTTCATAAGAATCCAAGTCTAATAGTTATAGGGAGATCAGAGCATGAAAACCATATTGATGAAACAATGTCTGATATATCTCGGAGAGTGCTTTTAGGTAATACAGAAATCATTACTGAGGAATTAGTTAATTATGTTAAAAACTATGGGATTTCTATTCCAGCAGGTATTGAGTTGTTTTCATGGAGGGAACAATATTGTTAAGAGACATATGTAAATTATATACTAATTTTGAAAAAAATATTTATTTAAAATCTGTAAAATGTAGTGAACTTTTTTCGCTGGCAGAACAGTTAAGCAGTTTTAATAGAGAAATTATCGAAAAGGCTGATAAGGACATACAATTGTTAGAAATTTACAATTATTTAAGCGGAATTTTTTTCACTCTATGTAGAAGTTTTTTGCTGTATTCTCATGTCATTAGTAAGAATAATGAAAAAGAGATTATTCACAGATTATTGGGTATAAAGAATAATTATCCTTATTTTTTTGATAAGTTTGGAAAAACTTTGGCAATGTCATTTAAAGAGGTACTAGAAACAGAACATAATTATATGACTGAATTTTTATGTGACCATATTAATAAACATCAAACTCGTTCATATAAAATTGCTTTAGTGACCAAAAGATCATTATCTCCTGAAGAAAAGGAATTACTTAATCAAAAAATCAGCTCGATTCTTAATGTTACTTATTATACTGAAAATAGCTTCAGGAAAAGTGCTAAAGTATTCGATGAGGTAATATTTGTTGGGAGTCCTAGCTATTTTGGTTCTTTTGCTGTCAATACTTTAAAAGCATATCACACATACTTTGTTTTCTATGAAATGTTTTCGGATAATTTAAAACTAAAATCTCCCTTTCTTAATTCTGATATTTATCAACAGAATATTATCAGTACGATTAATTTAAATGTTAAAATACATAAAGATGTAGAAAAAACGCATAAAATAGAATTTAATGAAGATTACTTAGTAAAATCTTCTATACAAAAAGTTTTGGAAGAACAAAATACAAATACATCAGATGATGTACATCATTTAGTTAAAGCTACTGTTGTTTTATTAGAAAATGATCGTTTTTTATTCGTTTCTGATGAAACAAAAATTCGAGTGCTAACTCCCAATATAAAAAAAGATCGTGTTATTGTTAATCAAATTACGTTAAAAGATTTGGAAGAAGATGATTTTATTATTATAAGAAATGAGAGAGATAATAGTTTAATTGCTGAAGTAGCAGATCAAGAGATTTTGAAGGAAGAAGCTAAATATCTCCGAGCATTGCAGAAAAAATGGAAAAAGAGACTTCGTTATAATGTATCAAAAAAAGGCATCATGCGTGTTAGCGAAATTTTAACAAATAGATATAAAATGACAACGGCTTCACCACAAACTGTTCGTTTTTGGTGTAATGAAGAGTCCATTTGTCCGACGGAGCTACCTGTATTATTACAGGCTTTAAAGTTTGACGAAAATGAGGTAATTCTTATTTACCAAGCAATGAAACAAATTCAAATAGCTCATCGTGAAGCGGGTAGGATCATTTCAAGAAAACTGATGGAAGAAATTAAACCTGATATTTTTGAAGAATTACAGCAAAAAGGATCCATTACATTTAAATCTTCCAATTTTAATGGAGCTTCTTTTAACATTGAACGGGTTGTTGCGATCAATCGTTCAAAACATTATGATGTACTGCAATCCAATTTAATGAAGGTATATCATAGAGATTTATAAAAAAGGGATGTGATTTTATGCCGATTACATTGGAAAATTCACTGTGCAATCGTCAACATTTAATTGATAGTGTAAAGGAAGAAATTATAGGTCCTGGGAAAATAAGAGATAATTATATATTATTTAATCCAATAGGAAATTCAGTGTTTGAGTCGAAAAATGAATTATATACGCCACACTATTGGTTAGTAGCAGGAACAAAAGAAGAGATTCTCCAAAGAGAAACTCCTTCACAACGATATGTGAGCGGCATGTTATTTCCTGTAGGCACCATGACAAATGATGATGAAACTACAGAAATTATTATAAAAGACAATGAAAATGACGATGATGCTTTAGATAAAATGTTTGAATATAAAGATGACATCGAGGCAACGGAGTCAGAAGGAGATATAGAGTTATTTCCTCAGAAAAATGATTTTATGCCTTCTTCGATTGGAATGACTTTCTGTATTGATAAAAATGTCCCTAATTTGAAGGTAATCATAAAAGGCGGCTCTTATAAACCACACAAAGTACGAGTCAGAGGAGAAAACAACAGCTATACTTGGTGGCTCAGAGAAGGAGTCAAAGGTGAACTTTATATTTCAACCAAGGAGCTTAATACCTATAAGCATATAAGCTATCATGTTGATTTATTTAATGCAAAGCGCGAAAAAGCGAGTCAGTTTAATGTTCAAATTCAGGCACGTCTTCGTGAAATTAACAGCTTTTTTATTATAACTGTTAGTGTAACAAACCGATCTGACTCAAATGGTATAGACCGTGATCAAGTAACTTTGTTTCAAGCGGAATTATCAATCGAAACACCAGGAAGTTATAGCTTTTCTCCGTATCCAAAGCTTTATCAATTAAACAATAACTTAAGTGAAGAAGATGCTTCGGCGGATCTTCTTTATCGGAATGAACATATTTACGCTTTAGGACATGGATGTGCAACCGATTGGGATCAGAAAGCGGAGAAAGTAAAGGTTATTCGAACAACATTTATGCCTGAATATGAAACAATGAGCATGACTCCGGATATTGAAACTGAAAACGGAAAACTGACAATTAAAATGAGCGATCTTGCGGGACTATCCTCTAATACGCATCCTAAGGACATATTATATCCATTAATTCAGGACTATGAAAATTGGATAAACCGAAAGGAAACGGAAATCACCTCGCTTCCGTCGCCTTTGCAACCGGTGGCAAAAAAACATATGGAATTATGTAGGGAAAGTTTGAAACGTATGAAAAGGGGATTAAAATTGCTGGAGGATCCTCAAATTCTTCGCGCTTTTCAATTAGCAAACTTAGCAATTTTACTTCAGCAGGAGAATGGCAAAGAAAAACGTAACGGTTATGTTCTTATGGATGAAAAGAACATAAAATTGGAGTTTGATAAACCAATAGAAAAAGTGCTTAAAGACGAAAAAAAACTAGTAAATGCATCCAATACTTGGAGGGCCTTTCAGATTGCTTTTTTTCTACTGTCAATTGAATCTTTAGCTGACGAAACAAGCATGGATCGGGAAATTGTAGATTTAATTTGGTTTCCTACTGGCGGGGGGAAAACCGAGGCCTATTTAGGAGTCGCAGCTTTTCAAATGATCCTAAGACGGTTGCGAAATCCATCAGATGCTGGTGTAGATGTTATGATGCGATATACTCTCCGTCTTTTAACTGCGGATCAGTTTCAGCGGGCATCCCGTCTAATATGCGCGTTGGAGTATATTCGACGTAAATATGCGCCGGAACTGGGAGATATCCCTTATTCAATTGGAATTTGGGTGGGATCTAAGACTACTCCAAATAAAAATAGAGCAGCTTTAGAAATGTTGAAAAAACTTGCTAAAGATAAAAGTGGAAATCAGTCTTTTATTGTACATTCTTGTCCTTGGTGTGGGGCTCGCTTAGGACACTATCTTTCTAAAGGTGGTAAAGATAAAAAGCGTTTTTTTATTGGATATAAAGAGAAAGATCAAAAATTAGTTATTCACTGTCCAGATAGAAATTGTTATTTTTATAAAGAATTGCCAATTTATATAGTAGATGAAACTATTTATGAAAAACGTCCTACATTTTTAATCGGAACGATCGATAAATTTGTTCAGTTGGTTTGGGAACCAAAAGCAAGATCATTATTTGGCATAGACAACAAGGGAAATCATTTTATTTCTCCACCGTCACTGATTATACAGGATGAATTACATCTAATTTCTGGACCATTAGGCACCTTGACTGGTTTATTTGAAGCTCTGATTGAAGAACTGTGCCTTAAAAAGATTGGTAAAAAAACTATTAAACCCAAAATTATTGCGGCAACAGCTACAATAAAACATTTTGAAGAACAAGTTTTAGCGTTATTTGGACGTGAAAAATCCAGGCTATTTCCAAGCCCAGGTTTGGAACACGATGATTCTTTCTTTGCAAGACCAGCCAAAGATAAAAATGGAGAATTAATGCCTGGAAGAAAATATGTAGGTGTTTATACAACGACTGTTGGTAGTATGATGGCACAAGTTATGACATTTTCCTCTATTTTACAAGCTAGTAATGATATTAAGGAAGATGAAAGAGATCCTTATTGGACATTGTTAGCATTTTATAATACTCTTCGTGAGTTAGGCGGCGGTTTGACTCTTGCGCAGGCAGATATTCCACAATATTCAAGAGCAATGCAAATGCGTAAAGGAAGTGTTGAAAAAACCAGATATATAAATAATTTCATTGAATTGACATCAAGAAAACAAAGTTATGAAATTTCCAAGACTATTGATGATTTAAAATACAGTTATAATCCAGACAATAATAATAAAGCAATAGATCTTTGTTTCGCTTCCAATATTATTGAAGTTGGCGTTGATATAGATCGCCTTTCGGTTATGGCTATCATTGGACAGCCTAAGACAACAGCGCAGTATATCCAAGTCAGTGGTCGTGTTGGGAGACGTTGGTGGGAAAGGCCAGGATTAGTTTTTACAATTTATTCAAATACAAAATCTAGGGATAAATCTCATTTTGAACATTTTAGGGATTATCATCAAAAATTATATGCACAAGTGGAAGCAACAAGTGTGACTCCGTTCTCGGATTCTTGTATGGACAGAGGACTTCCAGCAGTAATAGTTGGGTTTATAAGACAGGCATT
>NZ_BCQG01000008.1 GCF_001544315.1 Geobacillus jurassicus NBRC 107829 | reverse complement strand
CTCCAGCTGGGATTCGGCTGACATTTTCCGCGTTTTTTGCTATAGTAATAGTCGGAACATTCCGTTGTGATGAGAGGAGAACTATCGATGGCTGGTCATTCGAAGTGGAAAAATATCCAACGTCGGAAAAATGCCCAAGATGCTAAGCGCGGCAAACTGTTCATGAAACTGGCGAAAGAAATTTACGTTGCCGCCAAAAGCGGCGGAGGCGATCCAGCGTCTAATCCGAGCCTGCGCCTTGTCATTGAGAAGGCGAAAGCGGCCAACATGCCGAGTGAAAACATTGAACGGGCGATTAAAAAAGCAACTGGAACCCAAGAGCATACCAACTATGAGGAAATTCGCTACGAAGGATATGGACCGGGCGGCGTTGCCGTCATGGTCGTTTGCCTGACGGATAATAAAAACCGCACCGCCGCCAACGTGCGCGCGGCGTTTTCGAAAAACGGCGGCAATTTAGGGGAAACGGGATGCGTCTCCTATTTGTTCGAGCGCAAAGGGCTGCTCGTGATTGACCGTGAACAGCACAACGTCGATGAGGATGAATTGCTGCTTTTGGCCATTGAAGCGGGCGCCGAGGAGATGGAAACAACGGACGAATCGTTTGAGATTTATACAGCGCCCGAGTCGTTTGAAACGGTGAAAGCGCAGCTTGAGCAGCAAGGACTGACGTTCGCGAGCGCTGAAATCACCATGATTCCGCAAACGTATACGACGCTTGAGGGCGATGACTTGAAAAAAATGCTGAAGTTGATCGATACGCTTGAAGATGATGACGACGTCCAGGACGTGTACCATAACCTAGACGAATCGGTGCTTGAAGAGTAGCGATATCCCGCCGGTGATGGCCGGCGGTTTTTTTGCTTTTTGTACATACGTTCGAAGGCCGTGGAACATAATCGAATATGATGATCGACCGCCGTTGGCTCGAATCCCCGCCCCACTTTTTGGACCGACGGCAGCTTGCCTTGCAAAAAAGTTGATGGAGCATGAATAAAATGGCGTCCGCTGGTAAAACTAGCGGTGTAAAGGAATCATCATCCGAGAAGAGAGGAACAAACGATGCGAATTCTTTCCCTCATGCTGTGGATCGCCGCCATCGCGCTGCCGGTTCATTCGGCATCCGCCGCGCCGGTCAAGATGACGATTGTGCTCGAGCGGCAATACTTGGACGGAGAGATGAGCGAAGAGAAAGTCACAGAAACAATCGATTCGATGACAGAAATATGGAAAAAATATCGCGATTGGCAACTTGTGACGCTCGATGACCAGACGATCGTGTTTCGCAAAACAATCAACGACATTTCACCGCTGTTAAAAACAAACGGTTACTTCGGAATTACGGACGATGGCACGCTGTCCATTTTCAACGGCAAGCCGGGCCGGTCGAGCAAAATCATTCAGTCGTTTTTCCAAATCGATGTGCAAAAGCTCGAAAGCCGCCAGCAGGAGAAGTTGAAGCAAGGAATTCGCGTCCTCTCGAAAGAACGGTATGAACAAGTGATTGAAATGTACCGCCATTTTGCGGTCGTTCAATAAGCCGAAATAAAGGCCCGTGGTGCAAAGCGCATCGCGGGATTTCTTTTTGCTATAATGGAATCATATGATACAATGAAAGGACGAAAAAAAGGAGAGGAGCATCCGTTGATCGAGTTCATCCGCGGGTATGTCGATTACGTTTGCCCGGAATATATCGTCATTGACCATAACGGCATCGGCTATGAAATTTTTACGCCGAACCCGTTTGCGTTCCGGGAAAGCCGCGAGGCGGCGGTGACCGTCTATACATACGAGTATGTGCGTGAAGATGTGCGCGCCTTGTACGGGTTTCTAACGCGCGAGGAGCGCAACTTGTTCGCCAAACTGCTGCAAGTGTCCGGCATCGGGCCGAAAGGCGGCCTCGCCATTTTGGCGGCCGGGCGCCCGGACGAACTAGCTCGGGCGATTGAGGAGGAAAACGAAGCGTTTTTATGCAAGTTTCCAGGTGTCGGCAAAAAGACGGCCCGGCAAATGATTTTAGATTTAAAAGGGAAGCTCGGGGCGATGGCGGCGCCAGTAGCTGCGCGTTCCTCTGCTCCGCTTTCCGGGGCGCTCGCCGAGGCGGTGGCGGCGCTCAAGGCGCTCGGCTACGCTGAACGGGAGATCGAGAAAATCATTCCGGCGCTCTGCGAAGAAGCGATGTCGACCGAACAGTATGTGAAGCGGGCGCTGGCGCTGCTGTTGAAATAACGGGCAGCTTTAGGGAGGGATGACCGTGGAGGAACGGCTTGTATCCGGCGCGGCTTTAGGGGAAGAGGCGGCGTTTGAGCCAAGCTTGCGCCCGCAATATTTGCATGAATATATCGGGCAAGATAAGGTCAAAGAAAACTTAAAAGTGTTCATTGAAGCGGCCAAGCTGCGCGAGGAGACGCTCGACCATGTGCTGCTGTATGGACCGCCGGGGCTTGGGAAAACGACGCTTGCCGTGATCATTGCCAATGAAATGGGTGTCAAGCTGCGCGCGACGTCCGGGCCGGCGCTCGAGCGGCCTGGAGATTTGGCGGCGCTTCTCACCTCGCTTGAGCCGGGGGATGTGCTTTTTATTGATGAGATCCACCGGCTGCCGCGGACGGTGGAAGAGGTGCTCTATCCAGCGATGGAAGATTATTGTTTGGATATAGCGATCGGCAAAGGGCCGGACGCGCGCACGCTCCGCCTCGACTTGCCGCCGTTTACGCTCGTCGGAGCGACGACGAGAGCCGGGGCGCTGTCGGCGCCGCTTCGCGACCGGTTTGGCGTCATCAGCCGGCTGGAGTATTATCAAGTCGACCAGCTCGCCCAAATCATCGAGCGGACGGCCGCTATTTTACACGTCGGCATCGACCGCGAAGCGGCGCTCGAGCTTGCCCGCCGGGCGCGCGGCACGCCGCGCATCGCCAACCGCTTGCTCCGGCGCGTCCGCGATTTCGCGCAAGTGCGCGGAGATGGGGAGATTACGCTGCCGCTCGCCATCGAGGCGCTCGAGCGGCTGCAAGTCGACCGGCTCGGGCTCGACCAGATCGATCATAAGCTGCTCTCGGCGATGATTGAAAAATTCGCCGGCGGCCCGGTCGGGCTTGAAACGATGGCGGCCGTCATCGGGGAAGAGGCGCAAACGATTGAGGAAGTGTATGAGCCGTATTTGCTGCAAATCGGCTTGTTGCAGCGGACGCCGCGCGGACGCGTGGTGACGCCGGCGGCGTATGCGCATTTCGGAATGGAGGTGCCGAAGCGGTGAACAGTCTGCCGAAGTTGATCATGACGATCGGCGCTGTGCTCATCATTGTCGGGTTTGTCATGCAGTTTGTCAAACTCGGCCGCTTGCCGGGGGATATCATCATCCGCAAAGGAAATATGACTTTTTATTTTCCCGTCGTGACCTCGATATTGCTCAGTATTGTGCTATCTCTCATTTTTTATGTGTTCGGACGATTTCGTTGAAGGAAGGAGACGTGTATGAAAGTCGATTTGTTTGATTTTCATTTGCCGGAAGAATTGATTGCGCAAACGCCGCTTCCAGACCGGGCGGCGTCACGGCTGATGGTGCTCGATAAACAAACGGGCGCCATCCGCCATGAAACGTTTCGCAACATTATTTCGTACTTGAATCCAGGCGACTGCCTCGTTTTAAACGATACGCGCGTCATGCCGGCGCGTCTGTACGGCGAAAAAGCGGAAACGGGCGGAACGGTCGAAGTGCTGCTGTTAAAGCAATTGGACGGCGACCGTTGGGAGACGCTCGTCAAGCCGGGAAAACGGGTTAAACCGGGGACAAAGCTCACGTTTGGCGGCGGGAAGCTGGAAGCCGTCTGCGTCGATACGCTCGAGCATGGCGGCCGGGTGCTTGAATTTTCGTATGAGGGTGTGTTTTATGAAGTATTGGCTGAACTCGGCGAAATGCCGCTGCCGCCGTACATTAAAGAAAAGCTGGATGACCCGGAACGGTACCAGACCGTTTACGCCCGCGAAATCGGCTCGGCGGCGGCGCCGACGGCCGGTCTTCATTTCACCGAAGAGCTGCTTGCTGCCATTCGCGAAAAAGGGGTGCATATCGTTTTCATTACGCTTCATGTCGGGCTTGGCACGTTCCGACCGGTGCAAGTGGATGAAGTCGAGAAGCATGATATGCACGCTGAGTTTTACCAGATGAGCGAAGAAACGGCGGCGACGTTGAACCGCGTCCGCGAACAAGGCGGCCGCATCATCGCCGTCGGCACGACGTCGACGCGGACGCTTGAAACGATCGCCGGCAAACATAACGGCCGGTTTGTTGCGGAAAGCGGCTGGACCGACATTTTCATTTATCCGGGCTATGAGTTTAAAGGCATCGACGGCCTTGTGACGAATTTCCATTTGCCGAAATCGACGCTCATCATGCTTGTGAGCGCGCTCGCCGGGCGCGAAAATATTTTGCACGCGTATGAGGTGGCAGTTAAAGAGCGGTACCGCTTTTTCAGCTTCGGCGATGCGATGCTCATCATTTGAGAAGGGAGAACAGCGCGTTGACGACACCGATTCGTTTTGAACTCATCAAAACGTGCCGCCAGACGGGGGCGCGCCTCGGCATTCTCCATACGCCGCACGGTTCGTTTGAAACGCCGATGTTTATGCCGGTTGGGACGCTTGCGACGGTGAAGACGCTGTCCCCGGAAGAGCTGAAACAAATGGGAGCGGGCGTCATTTTAAGCAACACGTACCATCTTTGGCTGCGCCCGGGGCATGACATCGTCGCGGAGGCGGGCGGACTCCATGCGTTTATGAATTGGGACCGCGGCATTTTGACCGACTCCGGCGGCTTTCAAGTGTTTAGCTTAAGCGAATTCCGCCGCATCGAGGAAGAAGGCGTCTATTTCCGCAACCATTTAAACGGCGACAAGTTGTTTTTATCGCCGGAAAAAGCGACGGAAATTCAAAATGCGCTTGGCGCCGACATCATCATGGCGTTTGATGAGTGCCCGCCGTATCCGGCAACGTATGAATATATGAAACAGTCGGTCGAGCGGACGAGCCGTTGGGCCGAACGATGCCTGAAAGCGCACCGCCGGCCGAATGAGCAAGGGCTGTTTGGCATCGTCCAAGGCGGCGAATATGAAGAATTGCGCCGGCAAAGCGCCCGCGATTTAGTGTCGCTCGATTTCCCGGGCTATGCGGTCGGCGGGCTGTCGGTCGGCGAGCCGAAAGACGTCATGAACCGGGTGCTTGAGTTTACGACGCCGCTTCTGCCGGCGGACAAGCCCCGCTACTTAATGGGCGTTGGCTCGCCCGATTCGCTCATCGACGGGGCGATCCGCGGCATCGACATGTTCGACTGCGTCTTGCCGACGCGCATCGGCCGCAACGGGACAGTGATGACGAGCGAAGGGCGGGTCGTCATTAAAAACGCCCAGTACGCCCGCGATTTTTCGCCGCTTGACCCGAACTGCGACTGCTACACGTGCCGGAACTATACGCGCGCCTATATCCGCCATCTCATCAAATGCGATGAAACATTTGGCATTCGCCTCACGTCTTACCATAACGTCTATTTTTTGATAAAATTGATGAAGCAGGTGAGACAAGCGATCCGCGAAGATCGGCTCGCCGATTTCCGCGAGGAATTTTTCGAACGCTACGGCTTCAACAAGCCGAACGCGAAAAACTTTTAACGGCTGGAAAGGAGGGGGATTGCATGAACGCAACGATCGCCAACTTGCTGCCGATTGTGCTGTTTTTCATTATTTTCTACTTTTTGCTCATCCGCCCGCAGCAAAAGCGGCAGCGCGCCATCCAGCAAATGCAGGCGAATTTGAAAAAAGGCGATAAAATCATTACAATCGGCGGATTGCACGGCATCATCGACTCGGTCGATGAAGATAAAATCATCGTCCGCGCCGGCGACGGCACGCGGCTGACGTTCGACCGCTCCGCGGTGAGAGAAGTGGTGGCGGAAAGCAAGGCGTAGCGAAAGTGCGGCCGTCGGCACATCTCAAGCAAAAAAGCGGCTGTTTCGGTTTGAAACGGCCGCTTTTGTGTTTGATTGCCGCCTAGGCCTTGTTATGGCGCGACGAGGATAGATTGACCCCGACGATGCCTCCTAACGCAGCGGCGGCGAAAAAGGCAAGATGGTACAGCCATTGCTCGGCGGTAAACGATTTTTCGATGCCAAAAAATTGAAACAAAAAGATGATCGCCGTAAATAACAGGCCGGTCAGTCCGCCGGCGAGCCATCCTTTTTCCTGGCTTTTTCCGCCGGCGACGACGCCGCCAATGAACAGTGAGATGACCGAGGCGGCAAACACGATCCAGGTGAGCGACGATTCATGAATGTCCGTCCATTTGAGCAGCAGTGAAAAAACGAAGCTGACGAGCGCCGCCAATACAAAAACGGTGGCGGTTCCGTACACGAGTGCGCTGCCAAGCCGCGACACCGCAATCCCTCCTTGGCTAAAACGGTTTTTACCACAATATATTCGCCGCCGGACAGGTTTAGACGTTTATTTTCGCTTGTTTTTGCCGGCCAGCCAGTGCAGTCCGGGCAAATAGACGAGCTCTTCGCGTTTGATGAGCTGAAACAGCACGAGGCAGGCGGCATATAGGGCAGCTGTCGCCGCCATGGCCAGTAGCGTCCAAAGCGGCGACGGTACGGCCAAAAGCGGATGACGGGACAGCGCATAGCCAACCGCGCCGGCGGCGATGATGGCGCCAAGCGCTTTGATGTACTCGCGCACCTCGATGGAAAACGACACTGCCTTGACGACCGTGGCAAAGTGAAGCAACGTCACAAGCACGGTGCTGATCGCGGTCGCCAGCGCCGCGCCCATAATGCCTAAGCTTGGCTGCGAGGCGAGAGCAAAAATGGACGCGAGTTTCACCACCGCTCCGATCAAGCTGTTCGTCATGGCGGCGTTCGCTAAGTCCAGCCCTTGCAAGACCGCCTGTAGCGGACCTTGAAAATAATAAAGCAAGAAAAACGGCGCCATCACTTGAATGAAGATAGCAGCTTCATCTGTGCCGTACATCCAGCGCATGAGCGGCTCGGCGAACAGGTAAAGGACGACGGTGGAAAGACCGCCGGTGGCAAGCGACAAGCGCATCGCCTGGGCGATCCGGTATTCGACCAAAAGCGGCTTGCGTTGCGCCATCGCTTCGCTGATGGCCGGCACAAGCGCGGTCGAGAGCGCGTACGTAATAAACGACGGCAACGTCAGCAACGGCAGCGCATAGCCGACAAGCTGCCCGTATTGCCTCGTGGCAGTGGAGGCGGCGACGCCAGCCAACGCTAGGCTGTTGGCGACGACGATTGGCTCAAAAAACCAAGAAAGCGAGCCGATCAAACGGCCGCCGGTTGTCGGCAGGGCGATGCGCATGAGGCGGACGAACGTCTCTTTGCCGGCTTGCACGTAGTGAAAAAACTTTGTCCGCACGCGAATCGATTTTTTAAACTTAAATAAAAACAACAAATACAATAATGCTGCCAGTTCGCCGAGAACGGAAGACGCCATGGCGCCGGCGGCGGCATACTCGACGCCGTACGGCAAAAGCGGCCGTGTGCATAAAGCGATCAAGCTGATGCGGACGATTTGTTCAATCAAGAGTGAATAAGCGTACGGTTTCATTTGCTGTCGCCCTTGAAAGTAGCCGCGCAACACCGATGAAATGGCGACGATCGGCACGACTGGGGCGATGGCAAGAAGCGGATAATACGTGCGTGAGTCGGTGAACATCGTCCGCGAAAGCCATGGCGCAGCGGCGATCAGCGCAGGCAGGAGTACAACGCTTAGCGCGCCGGTTGTGGCCAGCGACACGACGAGAATTTTTTTTACCCGCTGCCGGTCGCCGGCTGCCTCCGCTTCGGCGACGAGCTTGGAAATGGCGACCGGAAGGCCGATTTGGGTCGCCGTAATCGCCAAAACGAGCGTCGGCACGGCCATCATGTACAGCCCGACCCCTTCATCGCCGATCATGCGGGCGACGACGATCCGGTTGATGAAGCCGAGAATTTTCGTAATAAAACCAGCGGCGATTAAAATGACCGTACCTTGTAAAAATTTGGACATTTTCTTCCCCCTGCCTTCTCAAATGCCTTCATCTTTTATACAATATATGCAAGGCCTATGGCCAAGCATGACAAGATTGGCCGGCGGCAATGGATACGAGGGGAGGATGGGGGATGGACGAAAACCGGGAGTTGCGCAAACAGTTGATGCCGGCGCTCGAGTCCAAGTATGATGAGTTTCGCCTGCTCGGCTATACGCAAGTGACGATTGACGGGCTCTGGGAATGTTTATGTGCGCGCAAGTGGAAACGTGAGTTGGCGGAAAAAAAGCTGCATGAGCTTGTCAGCGACATTTTATCGCTGTCGCCGGGCGAGTATATGGCGTTTTTGACGATGCGTTCGTATAAACAACAGGCGTCCGGCGGAGAGGATTTGGAGAGCGTGCTTAAGGAATTGTTGTAACGAAACATTGAAAGTCTTACACAACTTGGCGACAGAACCGTTTCAAGTTGAGAAACCAATCAAATTTGGGCATTCTCAAGCAGCCACCTCTTCTTCGGCCAGCACGTAAGAGCCAAAATTGACACTTGCTGGCCGCTGTTTCATAATGAAAGACGGGGCTGATGTTTCCAGCGCCGACGGCCCGGGCGCCAAGACGAATCGAAGGAGGATCTTAAAGAGATGATAAAACGGAGCCGCATTGTCGCCTTTTTTTTGCTCCTGCTTTTGTTCGCTGGAGTGATGGGGCCGACGGTTCAAGGAATTGTACATAATATTAAACTGGGTCTTGATTTGCAAGGCGGTTTTGAAGTGCTGTATGAAGTGAAGCCGGCCAAAAAAGGCGATAAGATCGACCAAGAGACGCTGCAAAGCACTGTCAGCGCGCTGAATAAACGGATCAACGTCCTTGGCGTCAGCGAGCCGCGCGTGGACATTGAAGGAGGAAACCGCATCCGCGTCCAGCTCGCCGGGGTGAAAGACCAAAATGAGGCGCGCGAAATTTTGTCCACGCAGGCAAAGCTCACGTTCCGCGACGTCAATGACAACGTGCTCATGGACGGGAGCGATCTCGTCCAAGGCGGAGCAAAGCTGTCGTTTGATGAAAACGGCCGGCCGAGCGTCGCTCTGAAATTGAAAGACGCCGACAAGTTCCGCCAAGTGACGGAAAAAGTATATAAAATGGGGCCGCCCAACAACATTTTAGTCATTTGGCTCGATTTTAAAGAAGGGGTGGACTCCTACCGGAAAGAGGCGGGCAAAGCCGATCCGAAATTTATTTCCGCCGCTTCGGTCAACCAAGTGTTCAATCAGACGGACGTGTCGATCGTCGGCAATTTTACGGTCAAAGAAGCGCAACAGCTGGCTGATTTGCTCAATGCCGGCGCGCTGCCGGTCGAGCTGCATGAAATTTATTCGACGTCCGTCGGCGCCCAGTTTGGGAAAAACGCCCTGCAAAAAACGGTGCTGGCCGGCATCATCGGCGTGGCGGCGATTTTCCTGTTTATGATTTGGTTTTACCGGCTTCCTGGGATCATCGCCGTCATTACACTGTCGGTGTACATTTATTTGATTTTGCTTTTGTTTGATTGGATGAATGTCGTCATGACGTTGCCGGGCATCGCCGCCCTTATTTTAGGTGTTGGGATGGCGGTCGACGCCAACATTATTGCGTACGAACGGATCAAAGAGGAGCTCAAGCTCGGCAAGTCGATGCTGTCGGCGTTCCGCGCCGGCAACCGCGGGTCGTTTGCGACGATTTTTGACGCCAATCTTACGACGATCATCGCCGGCGCTGTTCTCTTTATTTATGGGACAAGCTCGGTGAAAGGGTTTGCGACGACGCTCATCATCAGCATCGTCGTCAGCTTCCTCACCGCCGTTTACGGCACGAGGCTTTTGCTCGGTCTGCTTGTGTCAAGCCGTTGGTTCGATAAAAAGCCGGAGTGGTTCGGCGTCAAGAAGTCGGAAATCTTAAACATTGCGGAAACGACTGAGGAAACGGAAGTGTCGACGAAGTTCGACCGTTGGGATTTTGTCAAGCACAGCAAAAAGTTTTTCGTATTTTCCAGCGCTTTGACGATCGCCGGCGCCATCTCTTTGTTCGCGATGGGGCTGAATCTTGGCATTGACTTTACGAGCGGAACGCGCATTGAGGTGACGAGCAACCGGCCGATTGACGCCAAGGAACTGAGCGGCTACTTCGAGCGGCTCGGCCACAAGCCGGAGGATGTCGTTTTATCCGGTACGGACGGGAAAACAGGTGTCGTTCGCCTGATTGGTGTGCTCGATAAGCAAGAAATTGCCAAACTGAAAAATGAATTAAAACAAGCGTACGGCAGCGAGCCGAACATCAGCACCGTTTCTCCGGTCGTCGGCAAGCAGCTTGCCCGCAATGCGCTCATCGCTGTGCTTATTTCATCGATCGGCATCATTCTTTACGTGACGATCCGCTTTGAATGGCGGATGGCGTTGGCTGCCATTGTCGCCTTATTGCACGATGCGTTTTTTATCATTACCGTGTTCAGCATCACGCGCCTTGAGGTCGATTTGACATTCATCGCCGCGGTGCTGACGATCATCGGCTATTCGATCAACGACACGATTGTTACGTTTGACCGCATTCGGGATTTGATGAAAAAACGGAAAGTGAAAACGGTCGACGACTTGAAGCGTATCGTCAATCGGGCGTTGCAGCAAACGTTTACGCGCTCGGTCAACACGGTATTGACCGTCTTGTTTACGGTCATCGCGTTGCTCATCTTTGGCAGCGAAGCGATCCGCAACTTCAACCTCGCCTTGCTCGTTGGACTTGTGTGCGGCGTTTATTCGTCGCTTTGCATCGCCTCGCAGCTTTGGGTTGTTTGGAAAGGAAGCGAGCTTAAAAAAGGGAAACGGGCGCAAAAAGCCGCCCCAGAAGCTTAACCGCACCTGTAGGATTTGTTGCTGCAAAAATCCGTTTCATTTTTCGCAGCTGCAACAACAGCGTCGGAAAAAGCGCAATGCGTTTTTCCGGCGCTTTTTTCTTTGCCGCCGATGCTTCAAACGGAAAATGGATACACTAAAATCCAAGGCAATATAGGCAACGCGCAGGGCTGCTAGACAGAAAGGTGAGGGATGGCCATGGAAAATGAACAGCGATTCAGGCAGGCAAAAACGGCGGCGATTGTCGGCATTGTCGGCAATATGGCGCTAGCCGCCGTCAAGGCGGCGGTCGGCGTGTGGAGCCAAAGCCAGGGATTGATCGCCGATGCCGCCCATTCCGCGTCCGATGTTGCGGGCTCGTTCGCCGTTTGGGTCGGGCTGCGAGCCGCCGCGCGCCCGCCGGATGAGGATCACCCGTACGGGCATGGGAAAGCGGAGTCGATCGCCGCTATTGTTGTGGCGATCCTTCTGTTTCTCGTTGGGCTCGAGATCGGACGCTCGGCGTTTCTGTCGTTTTTCGCCCCGCTGTCGCCGCCGAGCGCGGCCGCCATTTACGTCTTGTTGTTGTCGATCGCCGTCAAAGAGGCGATGTTTCGCTATAAATACCGGCTCGGGAAAAAGCTGAACAGCGATGCATTGATCATCAACGCCTATGAGCACCGGTCGGATGTGTTTTCGTCGTTTGCTGCGCTCATCGGCGTCGGCGCCGCCATTATCGGTGGAAAATGGGGGATTGGCTGGCTTGTATACGCCGACCCGCTCGCCGGATTGTTCGTCTCGCTGCTTGTGCTGAAAATGGCGTGGGACCTTGGCCGCCAGTCGATCCATACGGCGATCGATCATGTGCTTCACGAGGAAGAGACCGGCTATTTGCGCGAGGCGGTCTTGTCCGTTCCTGATGTGCGGCAAATCAATGAGCTGTATGCGCGCGAGCACGGCCATTACGTCGTCGTCGATTTGAAAATCGCCGTCGATCCGCGGTTGACGGTCGAAGAGGGGCACAGGATTGGAAAAAAAGTGAAAGAAAAACTGCTGACGTTGCCGCGCGTTCGCGATGTTATGGTTCACATCAACCCGTACAACCCGGAAAAAAAACCGTAATGTCATTGCCTGCCCTTTTCTCCTTTTTGTATAATAAGGAGAGTTGAGGTGGGGGACATGTTGAAAGCGAAAACGCGTTGGGAGGTGGAGCGCCTCGATGAGCAGGCGGTGAGGCGGCTGGTTGAGGAAGCCGGCGTCGCGCCATTGTTGGCGAGGCTTCTCGTCCGCCGCGGGGTGCGGACAGCCTCGGAGGCGGCGGCGTTTCTCAATCCGCTTGGACAACCGTTTTATGATCCGTTTTGGCTTGACGGGATGGAGCGAGCGATTCGGCGTCTAAAGCGGGCGATCGATGCGGGTGAACGCGTGTTGGTATACGGCGATTACGATGCCGATGGTGTTTGCAGCACGTCGGTGATGGTGAGTGCTCTCAAGGAGGCAGGGGCGTCGGTCGAGTTCTACATTCCGAACCGATTTACGGAAGGATACGGGCCGAACATGGCGGCGTTTCGCGCCGCGAAAGAGCGCGGCGTTTCCGTCATTGTGACCGTCGACAATGGGATTGCGGCGGTCAAGGAAATTGCGGCCGCCAACGAGTGGGGGATGGATGTCATCGTAACGGATCACCACGAACCAGGTCCGGTGCTGCCGGAGGCGTATGCGATCATTCATCCGAAGCAGCCGGGAAGTACATATCCGTTTCGCGATTTAGCCGGCGTCGGCGTTGCGTTTAAAGTAGCTCATGCCTTGCTTGGGCGGGTGCCGCGCCATTTGCTCGATTTGGTCGCTATCGGTACAATCGCCGATTTGGTTCCGCTTGTTGGGGAAAACCGCCTCTTGGCTGCACAAGGGCTTGAAGCGCTGCGGGCGACGGAGCGCATCGGGTTGCGCGCCCTTTTTCGGCAATGCCGCATCGATGCGGCGGCCATCAACGAACAGACGGTCGGATTTGTCATCGCTCCGCGCTTGAACGCGGCGGGGCGCCTCGGCGGCGCCGATCCGGCGGTGGCGCTCTTAATGACGGACGATGAGAACGAAGCGGTGCAGCTGGCGGCGGAGATGGATGAGTTAAACCGCGAACGCCAGCAGCTTGTTGCACAAATCGCTGAAGAAGCGGCGGACATGGTGCGCCGTCAATTCCCTCCTGAGGAACATCGCGTCTTGGTTGTGGCAGGCGAAGGATGGAACGCAGGAGTGGTCGGCATCGTCGCTTCCAAGCTTGTCGAGCAGTTTTACCGCCCGGCGGTCGTGCTTTCGATTGACCGGGAAAAAGGGACCGCCAAAGGGTCAGCCCGCAGCATTCACGGGTTTGACTTATTCGCCAGCTTGTCGCAATGCCGTGACATTTTGTTGCACTTTGGCGGCCACCCGATGGCGGCGGGGATGACGCTATCGCTCGATAATGTGGAAGAGTTGCGGCAACGGCTGAACGCCATCGCCGTCGAAACGTTGTCTGATGACGATTTTACGCCGCCGACGTTCATTGATGCTTCCTGTTCGATCGCTGAGTTGACGCTGTCGGCCGCCCGCGGCCTTGAGCAGCTTGCTCCGTTTGGCGTCGGCAATCCGCGGCCGATTGTTCTCATTGAAGGGGCGTCGGTTGAAACGATGCGGCGCGTTGGGGCGAACGGAGCCCATATGAAAGCCGTCTTTTCCCAAGACGGGGCGGCGATTGATGCCATCGGCTTCGGCCTAGGGCCGTTATGCGAAGAAATCGCTCCGGATGCGCGCATTTCGGCGGTTGGGGAGCTTGCGGTGAACGAATGGAACGGGTTCGCGAAGCCGCAGCTGTCGTTGTGTGATCTGGCGGTCAGCGACTGCCAGCTGTTTGACGTCCGCGGCTGCCGCGATGTCCGTTCACTTCTTGAGCGGTTGCCAAAAGAGAAGCGGCTAGTCGTTTCCTTTCGCCGCGAAACCGAGCAGCGTCCGGACGTGGCGTCGTTTCGCGGGGAGCTTCATTGCGTGTCGACCGAAGAAGAGGCGGGCTCCTTATCGATTGACGGCCGCTATGTCGTGCTGCTTGACGTGCCGCCGCGGCTTGCCTTGCTGTCGGCGCTTCTTAGCAAAGGGCGGCCGGCGCGCATTTACGCGGTGTTTGCCCAGCCCAAGGCGCAATTTTTCCGCACGTTTCCGACGCGCGACCATTTTAAATGGTTTTACGCCTTTTTGCATCAACACCGTTCGTTTCCGCTCGCCAAGCGCGGCGGTGAGCTAGCCCGCGCCCGCGGTTGGACGGAAGAGACGGTTCATTTTATGGCGAAAGTGTTTTTAGAGCTTGACTTTATCAGCGAACAAAACGGCGTCATTTCGCTCGTTCATCAGCCGGCGAAGCGCGATTTGCACGAATCGCCGACGTACCGCCGGCGGCGGGACGAGCTCGAGGCGGAGCATCAGTTATTATATTCCACTTACGAGCAATTGAAACGCTGTTTGGCGGAAATGACACGTTCGCAAACGCACGAGGAGGCAAACGTATCATGGATTTAAAACAATACATTACGATTGTGCCCGATTTTCCGAAGCCGGGCATCATGTTTAAAGATATTACAACGCTGATGGACAACGGTCCGGCTTACAAATACGCGACCGATCAAATTGTTCAATATGCGCGCGAAAAACAAATCGACATCGTTGTCGGCCCGGAAGCGCGCGGCTTTATCATCGGCTGCCCGGTCGCCTATGCGCTCGGCGTCGGGTTTGCGCCGGTGCGCAAGGAAGGGAAGCTGCCGCGCGAAGTTGTCCGCGTTGAGTATGGCCTGGAATATGGGACGGATGTCTTGACGATGCATAAAGATGCCATTAAGCCCGGCCAGCGCGTGTTGATCACCGACGACTTGCTGGCGACAGGCGGCACCATGCGGGCGACGATCGATTTGGTCGAACAGCTCGGCGGAGTGGTGGCCGGGTTGGCGTTTTTGATTGAGCTCACGGAGCTTGGCGGGCGCAAAAAACTGGAAGGCTACGACATTTTGACGCTTATGCAGTTTTAAACAGTCGACATTGTTCGCATCTTCGGATACAATAGAGAAAAAAGGGGCACTCACATATGAGTGCTCTTTCTTATTAACCGTATGAACGCAATGGACGTCTGCGCTTTGCAGCTTCAATTTTAATCGATTAAAAAGGTGATTCAACCCTATGGCCAATGAACAAGTGCTGACAGCGGAGCAAGTGTTTGAACGAGCGAGCTGTTATTTGTCGGAGCAAGACGTCGCCTTTTTGAAAAAGGCGTATGAGTTTGCCAAGCACGCCCACCGCGATCAATTTCGGAAATCGGGCGAACCATACATCATTCATCCGATTCAAGTCGCCGGCATTTTGGCTGACTTGAAGATGGACGCAACAACGATCGCCGCCGGGTTTTTGCATGATGTCATCGAAGACACTGAAGCGACGAAAGAAGAGCTCGAGCGCGAGTTCGGCGCGGAAGTGGCGATGCTTGTCGACGGGGTGACGAAGCTCGGGAAAATTAAATATAAATCGCAGGAAGAACAGCAGGCGGAAAACCACCGGAAAATGTTTTTGGCCATGGCGCAAGATATCCGCGTCATTTTGATTAAGCTCGCCGACCGGCTGCACAACATGCGGACGTTAAAACATTTGCCTGCGGAAAAGCAACGGCGCATCGCCAATGAGACGCTCGAAATTTTTGCTCCGCTCGCGCATCGGCTCGGCATTTCGAAAATCAAATGGGAGCTTGAAGATACGGCGCTTCGCTATTTAAATCCGCAGCAGTACTACCGCATCGTCAATTTGATGAAGAAAAAGCGGGCCGAGCGTGAGCAATATTTGGAGGAAGTCATTCAAGAAGTGCGCGAACGGCTCAATGAAGTGCACATTCCGTGTGAAATTTCTGGGCGCCCGAAACATATTTACAGCATTTACCGGAAAATGGTCATGCAAAACAAACAGTTCAACGAAATTTACGATTTGCTTGCCGTCCGCATCATCGTCAACAGCATCAAAGACTGCTATGCGGTGCTCGGCATCATCCATACGTGCTGGAAGCCGATGCCGGGGCGCTTCAAAGACTACATCGCCATGCCGAAGCCGAACATGTACCAATCGCTCCATACGACGGTGATCGGCCCAAAAGGCGAACCGCTTGAAGTGCAAATCCGCACGTTTGAAATGCACCAAATCGCCGAGTTCGGAATCGCCGCCCATTGGGCGTATAAAGAAGGGAAGACGATCAAGCCCAACTCATTTGAAGAAAAGCTGTCTTGGTTCCGGGAAATTTTGGAGTGGCAAAACGACGCCAGCAACGCCGAAGAGTTCATGGAATCGCTCAAGATGGATTTGTTTTCCGACATGGTGTTCGTCTTTACGCCAAAAGGCGATGTCATCGAGCTGCCAGCCGGGTCGGTGCCGATCGATTTCGCTTACCGCATTCACTCGGAGATCGGCAATAAAACGATCGGCGCGAAAGTCAACGGCAAAATGGTGCCGCTTGACTACAAGCTGCAAACGGGCGACATCGTCGAAATTTTAACGTCAAAACATTCGTACGGGCCAAGCCAGGACTGGCTGAAACTGGCCAAAACATCACAGGCGCGCAACAAAATCCGCCAGTTTTTCAAAAAACAGCGGCGTGAGGAAAACATCGAAAAAGGAAAAGAAATGGTCGAAAAAGAAGTGCGCAGCCTCGGCTTTGAGCCGAAAGAAGTGATGACGGCCGACAACTTAAAGCGCGTCGCGGAAAAATTCAACTTCTCGAACGAAGACGATATGTATGCGGCTGTCGGCTATCACGGGATTACAGCGGCGCAAATCGCCCACCGGCTGACGGAAAAATGGCGGAAGCAGCGCGACCTTGAAGAACAGCAGCGCAAGCTCGCTGAAGCGGTCTTCGAAGCGAAGCTGCCGGCTGGCAAAAAGCGCGACTGCGGCATTCGCGTCCAAGGGGTTGACAACTTGCTCATCCGCCTGTCGCGCTGCTGCAACCCGGTGCCGGGCGATGAAATCATCGGCTTTATCACCCGCGGCCGCGGCATTTCCGTCCACCGCGCCGACTGTCCGAACGTCAAAACGGAAGAAGCGGCTGACCGGTTGATTGCCGTGGAGTGGGAAAGCGGGGCAAACAGCGAGCGCGAGTACAATGTCGATATTGAGATCACCGGATTTGACCGTCGCGGCTTGCTCAATGAAGTGCTGCAGGCGGTCAATGAAACGCGCACGGATATTTCCGCCGTCTCCGGCCGCTCGGACCACCGCCATAAAATCGCGACGATCCATATGACGATCGCCATTCATAATTTAAGCCACTTGCAAAAAGTCGTCGAACGAATCAAGCAAATTCCCGACATTTATTCCGTCCAGCGCTTGATGAACAACTAAGGGCAGCGAAAGGAGGAATGCAGGTGAGAGCGGTCATTCAGCGGGCGAAAGAGGCAAAAGTCACCGTCGGCGGCGAGGTCGTTGGAGCGATTGACGCTGGGCTTGTCGTCCTTCTTGGCGTCACGCACGAAGATACGGAAGCAGCTGCCGCCTATTTGGCCGAGAAAATCGCCCATTTGCGCATTTTTGAAGACGAAGATGGAAAAATGAACCGCTCCTTGCTCGACGTCGGCGGGGCGGTGCTATCGGTGTCGCAGTTCACCCTTTATGGCGACTGCCGGAAAGGACGGCGCCCGAACTTTATGGCGGCGGCAAAGCCCGACCACGCTTTGCCATTGTATGAAGCGTTCAACGCCGCCTTGCGCGAAAGAGGCGTCCATGTGGAAACCGGCGTATTCGGGGCGATGATGGACGTATCGCTCACCAACGATGGGCCGGTCACCTTGATCATCGACAGCAGCGAGAAACTGGGAAACTAATGAAGTTTCCCGGTTTCTTTTTTATTTTCAGCGAAAAATGGGAAAGATGAAAACAAGTGCGGCAATAAGAAAGGAGGAGGGGCGATGCGGCAAACGAACAGGGGCGAGCAGGCGCACCGGACAAGCGATGTGCTGTTCGCCGACTTTCATGAATGGTTGCGGCTTCAATCCGAATACAGCGCCTTTGAGCTGGCATCCGAATTCGGCGTGACGCTCAACGATGTGCAAAGGTTGAAAAAACAGCAGTTTCGCCCGTGATGGCTGGGCGTCGGCTGCGGAAAATATTTCCTTGTTTCCACTGTGCGTGAATTTGTCTGCCAACCGCCCATGCGGAAAGGGGAAGCTCATGGTGCGAACGTGTGCTGGACATCAGCTGCGCGTCCACGCTATATTTTATAGGCCGTCATTCGGTGTTCAAAGTTGGTGGGGCTTGGTAGAAAGAATATATTTTTAAGCATATGTATTGACAAATGCATGCCTCTATATGATAATAAGTATCGAATTAAAATTATTATAAACTAACAGTTCCAGGAGGTAGATGAAGCAATGTCTCTTGTAGGAAAAAAAGTACAACCGTTCCGCGCCCAAGCGTATCACAACGGTGAATTCATTGAAGTGACAGAGCAAGACTTCATGGGGAAATGGAGCATCGTTTGCTTCTATCCGGCGGACTTTACGTTCGTCTGCCCGACGGAGCTCGAAGACTTGCAAGACCACTACGCGACATTTAAAGAACTTGGCGTGGAAGTGTACTCGGTTTCGACCGACACCCACTTTACTCATAAAGCATGGCACGATACATCGCCAGCCATCAGCAAAATCGAATACGTGATGATCGGCGATCCTTCGCACCAACTGTCGCGCATGTTCGATGTGCTCGATGAAGAGCAAGGATTGGCGCAGCGCGGCACGTTCATCATCGATCCAGACGGCGTCATTCAAGCGGTGGAAATCAACGCGGACGGCATCGGCCGCAACGCCAGCACGCTGATTGATAAAATTAAAGCGGCCCAATACGTGCGCAACCATCCGGGTGAAGTCTGCCCGGCGAAATGGAAAGAAGGGGCGGAAACGCTGAAGCCGAGCCTTGATCTCGTCGGCAAAATTTAAGGGGGCTTAGGCGATGCTGCTGGATGCTGACATCAAGGCGCAACTAGCCCAGTACTTGCAATTGCTTGAAAACGATATTGTTTTGACTGTCAGCGCGGGAGACGACAACGTTTCCCGCGATATGCTTGCTTTAATCGATGAATTAACGGCGATGTCGCCGAAAATCAAAGTCGAAAAAGCGAAGCTGGAACGAACGCCAAGCTTCAGCGTCAACCGGGTCGGCGAAAACACCGGCATCACCTTCGCCGGCGTGCCGCTCGGCCATGAATTTACGTCCCTCGTTTTGGCGCTGCTTCAAGTGAGCGGGCGGCCGCCGAAAGTCAGCCAAGACGTCGTGGACCGCATTCAACAAATCAGGGGCAAACATCATTTTGAAACGTACGTCAGCCTGACATGCCACAACTGCCCGGACGTCGTGCAAGCGCTCAACATCATGAGCGTGTTAAACCCGAACATTTCGCACACGATGATCGACGGGGCGGCGTTTAAAGAGGAAGCCGAGCAAAAAGGGATTATGGCTGTGCCGACGGTGTTTTTAAACGGCAAATTGTTCGCCAGCGGCCGCATGTCGCTCGAAGACATTCTCGCCAAATTAGGGAGCGCGCCGGATGCTTCTTCCTTCGCCGACAAAGAGCCGTTCGATGTGCTGGTGATCGGCGGCGGCCCTGCGGGTGCGACAGCAGCCATTTACGCAGCGCGCAAAGGCATTCGCACCGGCATTGTCGCGGAGCGCTTCGGCGGACAAATTTTAGATACGCTCGGCATTGAAAACTTTATCAGCGTCAAATATACGGAAGGGCCGAAGCTCGCGGCCAGCATTGAGGAACATGTGAAACAATACAATGTCGACATCATGAGTTCACAGCGCGCAAAACGGTTGGAGAAAAAAGACTTGATTGAAGTCGAGCTTGAAAACGGCGCTGTGTTGAAAAGCAAAACGGTCGTGATTGCGACCGGGGCGCGTTGGCGCAATCTCGGCGTGCCGGGCGAGGAAGAGTTCAAAAACAAAGGAGTCGCCTATTGCCCGCACTGCGACGGCCCGCTGTTTGAAGGGAAACACGTGGCGGTCATCGGTGGCGGGAACTCCGGCGTCGAAGCGGCGATTGACCTGGCCGGCATCGCCAGCCATGTGACGCTGCTTGAGTTTGCCCCAGAACTAAAGGCGGACGCCGTTTTGCAAGAACGTTTGTACAGCTTGCCGAACGTAACGGTCATCAAAAACGCGCAAACGACGGAAATCACCGGCACGGACAAAGTCAACGGCCTGACGTACATCGACCGAGAAACAGGGGAAGAGCACCATATCGAATTGCAAGGCGTGTTCGTTCAAATCGGATTGGTGCCGAACACCGAATGGCTTGAAGGGACGGTGGAACGAAACCGCTTCGGTGAAATCGTCGTCGATAAACGCGGCGCGACGAACATTGAAGGCGTCTTTGCCGCGGGAGACTGCACGGACAGCGCCTATAAGCAAATCATTATTTCGATGGGCTCGGGTGCGACCGCAGCGTTAAGCGCGTTCGATTACTTGATTCGCCATTAAGATTAAGAGAGCTGATGAACTGCCCCCTCAATGGCTCGACATCATGAGCCATTGGGGGTATGGTTCAATGAATCGGCTCTCTTTTTTATAAGGTGAGACAACTTGACAAACGGCCGGTTTTCTCCGTAATATAAAATTACATTTTTCCATACGGAACAACCGATGATGGAGAGAAGTAGTTAAGGCCCACATGGCCAGAGAGGAAACGCCTGAGGCTGCGAGCGTTTCTCCATGATGGCTTAACGAAAGACACTCCGTAGGTTTCCCTTTGAACGCGCTTTGCGCCAGTAAAGGGGAACGTGTGCCATGCGTTAATGGCAACAAGCGGAAGCCGGATTGGCTTCAATTAGGGTGGCACCGCGGGAATGACGCTCTCGTCCCTATCGATGACAGGGACAAGGGCGTTTTATTTTGGGCAAAGGAGGATGAGCATGGCTTTTCAAATTCCAAGAGGGACGCAAGATGTGCTGCCGGGGGACACAGAAAAATGGCAATACGTCGAATGCGTCGCCCGCAGCCTTTGCAGCCGGTATGGGTATCGGGAAATCCGGACGCCGATTTTTGAGCATACGGAGCTTTTTTTGCGCGGTGTCGGCGATACAACCGATATCGTGCAAAAAGAAATGTACACGTTTGAAGACAAAGGGGGCCGCGCGCTGACGCTCCGCCCGGAAGGAACGGCGCCGGTCGTTCGAGCGTTTGTCGAGCATAAGTTGTACGGCAGCCCGAACCAGCCGCTGAAATTGTATTACAGCGGACCGATGTTTCGCTACGAGCGGCCGGAAGCAGGACGGTTCCGCCAGTTCGTCCAGTTCGGCGTTGAGGCGCTTGGCAGCAGCGACCCGGCGATTGACGCCGAAGTGATGGCGCTGGCGATGCATATTTACGAGGCGCTCGGGTTACAACGAGTCCGGCTTGTCATTAACAGCTTAGGCGATCTTGACAGCCGCCGGGCGCACCGCGAGGCGCTTGTCCGTCATTTTTCAAGCCGCATCCACGAGCTGTGCTCGGACTGTCAGATGCGGCTTCGTACGAATCCGCTCCGCATTCTCGACTGCAAAAAAGACCGCGATCACGAGCTGATGGCGACGGCGCCGTCGATTTTAGATTATTTAAATGATGAATCGCGCGCTTACTTTGAAAAAGTCAAACAATACTTGACGGCGCTTGGCATCCCGTTTGTCATCGATGCGCGCCTCGTGCGCGGGCTCGATTATTACAACCATACGACGTTTGAAATTATGAGCGAGGCGGAAGGGTTCGGCGCGGCAGCGACGCTGTGCGGCGGCGGGCGCTACAACGGGCTTGTCCAAGAAATCGGCGGTCCGGAGACGCCGGGCATCGGCTTTGCCTTAAGCATCGAGCGGCTGTTGGCCGCCCTTGATGCGGAAGGGGTGGAACTGCCGGTGGACAAAGGGCTTGACTGCTATGTCGTCGCCGTCGGTGAGCGGGCGAAAGACGAAGCGGTCCGACTCGTCTATGCATTGCGCCGCGCCGGATTGCGGGTGGATCAAGATTATTTGGATCGAAAACTGAAGGCGCAGCTGAAGGCCGCCGACCGGCTTGGCGCGTCGTTTGTCGCCATCATCGGCGATGAAGAGCTCGAAAGACAGGAGGCGGCGGTGAAACATATGGCGAGCGGCGAGCAAATGAATGTGCCGCTTGGCGAGTTGACGCGCTTTTTGCTTGAGCGAATCGGGAAGGAGGAGTGAGCGAATGGAACGGACGTATTATTGCGGAGAAGTGCCGGAAACAGCCGTCGGCGAGCGTGTCGTGCTCAAAGGCTGGGTGCAAAAGCGCCGCGACTTAGGCGGGCTCATTTTCATCGACTTGCGCGACCGAACGGGCATCGTCCAAATCGTCGCCAGCCCGGATGTGTCGGCTGAAGCGCTGGCGGCAGCGGAGCGCGTGCGGAGCGAATACGTCCTGAGCGTCGAAGGAACGGTTGTCGCCCGCGCGCCGGAGACGGTCAACCCGAACATCGCAACCGGCCGAATTGAAATCCAGGCGGAACGAATTGAGATCATCAATGAAGCAAAAACACCGCCGTTTGCGCTTTCCGATGACACGGATGCAGCGGAAGACGTGCGCTTAAAATACCGGTATTTAGATTTGCGCCGCCCAGTGATGTTTCAAACGTTGGCTCTTCGGCACAAGATCACAAAGGCGGTGCGCGATTTTTTGGACGGCGAGCGCTTTTTGGAAGTCGAGACGCCGATGCTGACAAAAAGCACGCCGGAAGGGGCGCGCGACTATTTAGTGCCAAGCCGCGTCCATCCGGGCGAATTTTACGCCTTGCCGCAGTCGCCGCAAATTTTTAAGCAGCTGCTGATGGTCGGCGGCGTGGAACGGTATTACCAAATCGCCCGTTGCTTCCGCGACGAGGATTTGCGCGCTGACCGCCAGCCGGAATTTACGCAAATCGACATCGAAATGTCGTTTATCGAACAAGAGGATATTATCGATTTAACCGAACGGATGATGGCTGCGGTCGTGAAAGCGGCAAAAGGGATCGACATCCCGCGCCCGTTTCCGCGCATCACGTATGACGAGGCGATGAGCCGCTACGGCTCGGACAAACCGGATGTGCGCTTCGGCCTGGAACTTGTTGACGTGTCGGAAATCGTCCGTGATTCAGCGTTTCAAGTGTTCGCCCGCGCCGTCAAAGAAGGAGGCCAAGTGAAGGCGATCAACGCGAAAGGCGCTGCAAGCCGTTATTCGCGCAAAGATATTGACGCCTTAGGCGAATTTGCCGGACGCTACGGGGCGAAAGGGCTCGCTTGGCTGAAAGCGGAAGGCGAAGAGCTGAAAGGACCGATCGCCAAGTTTTTCACCGATGAGGAACAGGCGGCGCTGCGTCGGGTTCTCGCTGCAGAAGACGGAGATTTGCTTTTGTTTGTCGCCGACGAAAAAGCGGTCGTCGCCGCGGCGCTCGGTGCGCTGCGGCTGAAGCTTGGCAAGGAGCTCAGCTTGATCGATGAAACAAAGCTCGCGTTTATATGGGTGACCGATTGGCCGCTGCTGGAATACGACGAAGAAGAAGGGCGCTATTACGCCGCCCACCATCCGTTTACAATGCCGGTGCGGGATGACATTCCGCTGTTGGAGACAAACCCAAGCGCCGTCCGCGCGCAGGCGTACGATCTCGTCTTAAACGGTTATGAACTTGGCGGCGGCTCGCTCCGCATTTTCGAGCGCGACGTGCAGGAAAAAATGTTCCGCGCCTTAGGGTTCAGTGAGGAAGAGGCGCGCCGCCAGTTCGGCTTCCTGCTTGAGGCGTTTGAGTACGGCACTCCGCCGCACGGCGGCATCGCGCTTGGGCTTGACCGGCTTGTGATGTTGCTCGCTGGGCGCACGAACTTGCGCGATACGATCGCGTTTCCGAAAACGGCGAGCGCGAGCTGCTTGCTTACCGAAGCGCCGGGGCCGGTCAGCGCCAAGCAGCTCGAGGAGTTGCACTTGGCGGTCGTGCTTCTGGAAAAAGAATAATGGCGCTGCTGGAAAGATCGGCGGCAAGTGTTCACAAACGCTCAAAAATATGATACAATCAAAGCAACAAACCGTCCTAATGTGTTCGTCGAATCACCGATCGTTTTGACCGAACAGTGAATGATCCGGGAGCCCGGAGTTTCCAAGCGGCGCGCATGCCTCTTCGTCACAGGGGAAGCGCAAACCTTGGAACAGGGCACCCACCTATGGGAGAGCGGGTTCAAAACGAAGGCATCGACGGCACGATTGGGACTGGCGTACATCAAGGAGTCAACAACATTTCCCCTATGCGGATGGCCGCGTAGGGGTTTTGTTTTGCCAGCAAAATGCCGTTGCCTCTTTGGCTGTCTTGATGGTAGGATAAAAAGCGGCATAAACATCAATTTTGAAGCAAACGGAGAGGAGAACGATGCTGCACCAATTTTCCCGCAATGAACTGGCGATTGGCCCCGAGGGGCTTGAGAAATTAAAAAACGCCACGGTCGCCGTGCTTGGCATCGGCGGCGTCGGGTCGTTCGCCGTCGAGGCGCTCGCCCGTTCGGGCATCGGCCGATTGGTGCTTGTCGATCGCGACAACGTCGATATTACGAACATCAACCGGCAAATCCACGCGTTGCTCTCGACCATCGGCCGTCCGAAAGTGGAGCTCATGAAAGAACGCATCGCGGACATCAACCCGGCATGCGATGTCATCGCGCTGCAAATGTTTTATACGGAAGAGACGTATGAGCAGTTGTTTGCCTATGACTTGGATTTTGTCATCGATGCGTCCGACACGATTGTGTACAAAGTGCATTTGATGAAACAATGCCTCAAGCGCGGCATTCCGATCATCTCCAGCATGGGGGCGGCGAACAAAATGGATCCGACCCGGTTCCGCATTGCGGATATTTCGAAAACGCACACCGACCCAATCGCCAAAGTGATTCGCGCCAAATTGCGCAAAGAAGGGATCCGCCGCGGCATTCCTGTCGTCTTTTCCGATGAGAAGCCGGTGAAAATCCGCGAGGACGTCCGCCAAGTCGTTGGCAATGACGCTTCGCCGATCCGCAAGGCGAAAATGCCGCCGTCTTCAAATGCCTTTGTGCCGTCGGTCGCCGGATTGATCATGGCGTCCTACGTCGTCAACCAATTGTTAAAAGACGTTCCGATCGCCCGCGTCGGCGAATAAGAGGTTGAAACAAGAGGCGCTGCATCCGCACGCCTCTTTTTGTTGCTATGAATGGGCCATCGGTTCGCTTTGTTCGCCAACCTCAGCGAGAAGCAGCTGGGCGAGGGAGAGGCGGTCTCCTTCTTCAGCGGCAAGCTGGCGGGCGCGGGCCATAATTTTGACGAGCGCCTCGAAATCTTCTTGAACAGTCGACTGTCGCGCTTCAAGGTGTTGCAGTTTTTTTCTCAATTGCTCGTTGCGCGCCTCCCATTCGGCTCGCTCCAGCTTTAGCCGTTCGTTTTCTTGCCGCGCCGCTTCCAGCTGTTCCGCATCGCGCCGCAGCGCTTGCAAAAAGGCAATGCATTGGTCCAACGTCAGCGGGGCGGCCGGGAGAAATGGCGATGACCCTTCAGCCGCTTTGCTGTCATCAAGGGCGGGAAAGGCGATGGCGGCTGCTTCTTTCTGCCATTTTTTCATCATCTCCAACGCTCGTTTCCGTTCTTTTCGTTGTTTTTTTGCTTGTTCAATAGCGTCGAGATGCCGTTTGCGCACCTCGGCGTTCCAGCGGAAACCGCATGCCGCTGCCGTCCGGTGCAGTTGTCTCCCAACGTCTTCAAAAGCGGCAAGTTGCGTTTTTCCTTCGCGTATATATTGCAGCACCGTTTCAGCCAACAGTACGTCTTCTTCATGCGACCAGGCATCCTGTCTTGTTTTCATGTTGTCCACCTCATTAAATTGTCATGTTGATATTATAGTTTTTCCGTTCGATTTTCATTTTAAACTTCGCCTTTTCATTTTTCCCATTTTCATGTATCATAGAATGTAGTTTTGTATGACCAGTCAGTCCAATCCTCTTGGACCGATTGGTCAAAATCGTGGGATGAGAGGTGGCACAATGACGTTTTTGACCAGGTTCAGTTTGAAAAACGCGGCAGCCGTGTTTGTGTGCTCCTTTTTGCTTTTGCTCTTAGGACTGTATTCCTTCTCTTCTTTGAAGGTCGATTTGCTGCCGAACATTGAATTTCCCCAGTTGTCGATTGAAGCGGTCTATCCCGGAGCTTCTCCGCAAGACATGAATGAGGAGGTCACGGCCAAGCTTGAGGAAAAACTGAAGCCCCTTGACGGGCTCAAGCAAATGCAGAGCTCTTCCTACGAAGGAATGGCTGTTATCAATCTTGAATTTCCGTTTCGTACGGATATGGAGAAAATGGAGCGGCAGGTTGAATCGATCATTGATGAGGCTGGATTGCCGGATGGCGTGCACACGGAGGTCAACCGGTTTTCCTTCGGCATGATCCCGGTTTTCAACATTTCTTTGTTTGCCAAAAACGGAACGGATCTGCAAGCGTTGCTCGAAACCGAAGTGGTTCCGGAACTGAATAAAATTGACGGGGTCAACTCCGTTTCGATCGGCGGAGACAGCGACCGCCTCATCCGGATCACGGTCGACCGGGAAAAAGCGGCTCGGGCCGGGCTGACATTGACAGATATTAAAAACCAAATCAATGAAAAGGTGCTGGCTTTCCCGGCGGGAACATTGCAAACCGATGCGTGGCAAATTCCCGTTCGCGTCGAAGAAAAATTGAGCAGCATTGATGAGTTGAAAAACTTGAAGCTGGTTCCGGCGGCTGTTCCTACGGCGGCCAATGGACTCCAACGGGTGACGCACGTCAAGTTGGGGGATATCGCAACGATTGAAGAAGTCAATGAGCAAAGCGAATTTACCCGTTATAATTTGAAACCGTCACTGTCGATGGCGGTCACGAAAAAACAAGATGCCAATACGATTGAAGTGGCGGACCAAGTCATCAAAGTGCTCAATTCCTATAAGGACCAGTTCAATTATTCCATCGGGTTTGATTCGTCAGAAGGCATTAAACAATCCGTCGAATCGCTCGTCCGTGAAGGGCTGCTCGGGGCGCTGTTCGCTTCGTTGGCCGTATTGCTCTTTTTGCGCAACATCCGGGCGACCGTGATTGCCATTGTTTCGATTCCGCTTTCATTGCTTGTATCGGCCATTTTTCTCAACCGCATGGAGATTACGCTCAATGTCATGACGCTTGGCGGCATGGCGGTCGCCGTCGGCCGCGTTGTGGATGACAGCATTGTCGTGATTGAAAACATTTTCCGACGCGTCCGTCGGGAGAAAACAGGCATCAGCGATGAGTTGGTCGAACAATCAACGAAAGAAATTGTCAAAGCCATTGTGTCTTCGACGATGACAACGGTTGTCGTCTTTTTGCCTCTAGGGCTCGTCGGGGGCATTACAGGGGAGTTTTTCTTTCCATTTGCCTTGACGATTACGTTTGCCCTTCTGGCTTCTTTAGTGGTGGCTGTGACGGTCGTGCCGATTTTGGCGAAATTTTCGTTCCGCCGCGTCCCGCCGGAAGAAAAAGAAGGGGCGCTTCAGCGCTTGTATGGCCGAATCATTGAATGGGCCCTCAACCATAAAGCCATGGTCTTTGTGTTGTCGGTCGTGCTGCTGGCTGGTTCATTGGCGCTTGTGCCGCGCCTTGGCTTTACGTTTTTGCCGAACGAAGAGCAGAAAACGCTGGTGGCCAGCATCGAACTGCCGGCTTCCACATCGGTGGCCAAGACGAATGACGTGTCGTTGGAGCTTGAGAAGATGTTTTTAAAACGAAGCGATGTCGACAGCGTCACCGCCGCGGTCGGCAGTCGCGATTTCCGCACCGGTTTGAAGCGGTCCAATCAAGCAAGCTATTATATTTTGCTAAAAGATAGAGCCGATGCCAGCAAAACGGTGGAGGCTTTAGAAAAAGAGATGCGCCGCATCGCCGACCGGCATGCGCCGGGGGCCAAAGTGGGCGTGCAAGAGATGTCAAGCGGAGGGCCGCCGACGAACAATAACGTCAATATTGACTTGTATTCCAACGATTTGGAGGCGCTCCAAACGGCGTCCAAACAGGTCGAGGCATATTTAAAGCAGCGCGATGATGTCAAGGACGTGACGAATAACTTGACGGAAAAGCAAAAACAAGTGATTGTCGCCATTGATCCACAAAAGGCGGCCGCCTATGGCGTTTCGGGCATGCAATTGCTCGGGACGGTTTCCGATGCGACAAAACCGGTTGATGTGGGGACGCTGAAACTCGGCGGCAAAGAGGAGCAAGTTGAACTTTCGTATGATGAAACGTTGGGATCGATCGATGAGTTGAAAGAACTTCCTATTGTGACGAGAAATGGAGTGATTCCGCTTTCGGCTGTCGCCGAAGTGAAAGAGGCGCAAGTGTATACGTCCATTCAAAAGCTGGACGGAAAAGTGTTTGCCCGCGTATCCGCCAAAATTGTCGGTGACAACATCCAGAAAGTAACGAATGATGTCGTCAAGCATGTAAATGATTTGAAGCTTCCATCCCATGTCACAGTGAAAACGGGCGGCGGAAGCGACGAGACGGTGCAGACGTTCCGCGAGCTTGGTGTGGCCATGGCGGCGGCCATCGGGCTTGTGTATTTGATGATGCTGATTACATTTGGCAAGGTGCGGGTGCCGTTGATCATTTTATCTTCGCTTTTGTTTGTTCCCATCGGTTCGCTGTTCGCTTTATATGCGGCCGATGAGCCGCTCTCTATCAGCGTTATGATCGGCTTGTTGATGTTGATTGGCATCGTGACGACCAATGCGATCGTGCTGGTGGATCGAATCGGGCAAAACCGCGAACAAAAACGGATGACGGTGCGGGGCGCTATCATTGAAGCAGGCAA
The DNA here is from genome assembly GCF_001544315.1 of Geobacillus jurassicus NBRC 107829. GTDB lineage: Bacteria > Bacillota > Bacilli > Bacillales > Anoxybacillaceae > Geobacillus > Geobacillus jurassicus. Next base: position 47,318 of record NZ_BCQG01000008.1, on the reverse strand, counting down.
AACGCGGCTGCGGCCGATTTTAATGACGGCGTTTGCGACTGTGACAGCGCTCATTCCGCTTGCGCTGACGAATGAAGCAGGCACTTTGATTTCCAAAGGGTTGGCGATCACCGTCATCGGCGGCCTGACGTCGTCGACGTTATTGACGCTTGTGTTCATTCCGGCGATGTATGAGGCGTTTTTCTTCCAGACGGCCAAACGCGAGCAGATGGCGGAATGACAGGGCTGGATGGCCGGATCATCGGTCATCCGTCATTTTTTTTCATTGCACGATCGACTATAATGGACATGAAAGACGGAGTAAGGAAGGAGAAAACATTGGGTCGGAAAGAGGACGTCATTGAAACCGCAATGAAATTATTCGCCGAAAAAGGCTACCACGCTACCTCCATGCAAGAGATTGCCGAGCGGAGCGGTGTAGCTAAAGGTTCGATTTACAATTATTTCAAATCAAAAGAAGAGTTGGCTGTGTCGATTTTCCGCTACCATTATGAAGTCCTGTTTCGCCAACTTAGACAAATCGGGGCGGATCCGGCCTTAACGGCGCGCGAGCGGTTTTGCCGCCAGTTGACCGCGCAAATTCGGCTGTTTGACGAACATAAAGAGCTGGTGCAAATGCAGTTGGGCGAACAAGCGGTGAAGGTAAGTGATGAGGTGCAGCACCTGGTGTTCCGCATCCGCGCCCACACACTCAACTGGTACCGCCGGGCGATTGAAGACATATATGGCGAACAAGTGCGTCCGGTTTCGTTTGATTGCGCGGCGATGCTCAACGGAATGCTGAAAGAATATTTGATTTACCTGGCGGTGGATCGAAAGCCGCTGCTTCCTGAGAAGCTCGCCCCATTCTTGCTCGGCCGGCTTGATGCCATTGTGGCCAGCCTGCTTGACGAAAAGGCAGGGCTTTTGGATGAAACGATGATGGCGGATTATATTGCTGCTGCAACCCAAGAGCGACGCCAATGGAAAGAACGGGCCATCCGCTGTTTAGAGCGCATGACGGCGATGCGCCCGTCTGAAGACGACATTCTTCGCTCGCTGCACTTGCTGAAGGAAGAAATCGAGAAAGGGGAAACGGCTAGGCGGTTTATGGTGGAAGCGCTTCTGCTCTATTTGGAGAAACACTCGCTTCCGCTGCTCAATGAGTTGAAGAAAGCCATTGAACGCTATTTTCAGTGAACTGCTCCCACTGAGCTTTGCCTGAAGGGGGAGACTTCTTTCAGAAATCTGTTAAAAACCGTCGATGTCCCCTTGGGGAGATGCCGATGTATGGGAGACGCCCTCTCATGCCGGCAACAAACAGTCCCATTCGTCCCACATGGATCGACGGCATCGAATAATGTCTGCGAACAAAGCGCCATCAATCTCGAGGAGGGGTCGGCATGCCCACAACGACGGAGCCGCTTGCGCTGCGAATGCGTCCGCGGACGATTGATGAAATCGTAGGGCAAGCCCATATCATCGGGCGGGAGACGCCGCTTTACAAAATGGTGAAAAAAGGATATGTACCATCGCTGTTGCTGTATGGGGAGCCAGGGACGGGGAAGACGTCGCTTGCTTACGCCATCGCCCGCACTGCTGGGCGGGAGCTCGTTGCCATCAACGCGACATCAGCCGGAAAAAAAGAGATCGAAGAGGCAGCCGAAGCGGCGCGCTGGTCAGGGAACGTCCTGCTGTTTATCGACGAAATCCATCGGCTGAATAAGGCGCAGCAAGATGTCTTGCTCCCCCATCTTGAATCAGGGCTTATCACTTTGATTGGAGCGACGACGGAAAATCCGTTTCATGAAGTCAACCCGGCGATCCGCAGCCGGTGCGGGCAAATTCAGCAGTTAAAACGGCTTGAGCCGGCCGATTTGCTCGTCATTTTAAAACGGGCACTCGCCGATCCGGAGCGGGGCGTCGGGGCGCAGACGGTGATCATCGATGACGCGCTGTTATGGCGCATCGCCGAAGCGGCCGGCGGGGATGCGCGCGTGGCGCTGTCGCTCCTTGAGGCGGCTGTCGCCGCCGCTGATGAACGCGACGGCTGCCTTTACATTGATGAAGCCGTCGTTGCCTCGTGCACAGCGAACCGTGGATTCACCCATGACAAGTACGGTGATCATTACTATTCGCTGTTGTCCGCGTTCCAAAAAAGCGTGCGCGGCAGCGACGTGGACGCCGCGCTCCACTATTTGGCGCGCCTGCTTGAAGGCGGCGATTTGGCGTCCGTCTGCCGGCGGCTGCTCGTCATTGTTTACGAAGACATCGGGCTCGCCAATCCAATGATGGGGGTAAAGGTGCAAGCGGCGGTGTCCGCGGCGGAACGGCTCGGGCTGCCGGAGGCGCGCATTCCGCTTTCGGTTGTGACGATCGAGCTTTGTTTGAGCCCGAAATCGAACAGCGCCTACAAGGCGCTTGATGCCGCTTTAGCCGACGTGCGCGCCGGCAAGCTCGGCGACATCCCTGACCATTTGAAAGACGCCCATTACAAAGGAGCGGCCGCGCTCGGCCACGGACAAGGGTACTTGTATCCGCACGACTACCCGAATGGTTGGGTGGCGCAAGCTTATTTGCCATCTGTTCTTGAAGGCGTCCGCTATTATGAACCGAAAGAGCATGGCGAGGAAAAGCATTACGCCAAAGTATACCGTCGGCTTGAGCAGTTGAAACAAGAGGGCAAGGTTCGGCCGTGAAGGGAAGAGGCTTTTATGGTATAATAACACAGGCGATTGACTGAACAGAGGAGTCGCGTGTTTACAATGGTGCATCCATTTACCCCAAGGCTGCGTTGGGGCATTTATTTTGCCGGCTTGGCGCTGCCGCAATGCCGGAAGATGACAAGCCGCTTTGTTGCGGCCGGCCGGCGCTCAGGTGCAAGGGTGAAGCCGTTAGGGGGGATAAAATGAAAATTTCGACGAAAGGCCGATATGGGCTGACGATTATGATCGAATTGGCGAAAAAATATGGCGATCGCCCGATCTCGCTTCGTTCGATCGCCAAGGCGAACAATTTATCGGAACATTATTTAGAGCAGCTCGTCACGCCGCTGCGCAACGCCGGGCTTGTCAAAAGCATCCGCGGAGCGTATGGCGGCTACGTGCTTGCTGAGCATCCGGCGAAAATTACCGCCGGCGACATTTTGCGCGTGCTTGAAGGGCCGCTGACCCCAGTCGAGGAGCTCGACGAGGAAGAGCCGGCGAAGCGCGAGCTATGGATTCGCATCCGCGATGCGGTCGAGGAAGTGCTCGACAGCACGACGCTCGAAGATTTGGCGAAGTATAGCGACGGGGATGAAGGGGCATATATGTTTTATATTTAAAAGCACATTAAAAGCACAGAAAGGAAAGGAGAATGGCTGTTGGAACGGATTTATTTGGATCATGCGGCAACGTCTCCGGTCCATCCGGACGTGGCGGCCGGCATGGTCCAGTGGATGACCGAACAGTTCGGCAACCCGTCAAGCATCCATTATTTTGGCCGGCAAAGCCGCCGGGCGGTCGATGAAGCGCGAGCCGTTGTCGCCCGTTCCATCGGGGCGAAAGAGACGGAGATCGTGTTTACAAGCGGCGGCACTGAGGCGGATAACTTTGCGGTCATCGGAACGGCCATAGCGAACCGCGGCCGCGGCTATCATATTATTACGACCGCCATTGAGCATCATGCGGTGCTGCGCGCTTGTGAATACTTAGAGAAGCACGGGTTCGAGGTCACGTATTTGCCGGTTGACGAACAAGGGACGGTATCGGCAGAGGATGTCAAGGCCGCGCTGCGCGATGAGACGATTTTAGTGTCGGTCATGTTTGCCAACAACGAAGTCGGCACGATCCAGCCGATCCGCGAAATCGGCGCGCTGCTGCGCGATCACCCGGCTTACTTTCATACCGATGCCGTACAAGCATACGGGCTTCTTCCGATCGATGTGAATGAATACGGGATTGACTTGCTGTCGCTTTCGGCGCATAAAATCAACGGTCCAAAAGGAAGCGGGGCGTTGTATGTTCGGGAGACGGTCCGCATCACTCCGCTTCTTTTCGGCGGCGAACAAGAGCGGAAACGGCGCGCTGGCACAGAAAACGTTCCCGGCATCATCGGTTTGGCGCAGGCGGCGGAAATCGCCGAGCGGACAAGGGAGGAGAAACGCCGGCAATATACGGCGTGGCGTGAGGCGATGCTTGCGATTTTCCGCTCCTCCGGAATCGATTATGCGGTCAACGGCAGCCCGGATGGCTTGCCGCATATTTTGAATGTCGCCTTCCCAGGAACGAACGTCGAATCGCTGCTTGTGAACTTGGATTTAGCCGGCATTGCCGCTTCAAGCGGGTCGGCGTGCACGGCCGGGTCGATCGACCCATCGCACGTGCTTGTTGCGATGTGCGGAAGGCAGTCGGAGCGCATCCGCTCGTCCGTCCGCTTCAGCTTTGGGCTCGGCAATACGACGGAACAAATTGAGCGGGCGGCGGAAGAAACGGTGAAGATCGTCAAACGGCTCACTAAAGGGGGGTGAAACAGAGTGAATAAAGCGCCGCACGAAACGCGTGTAGTCGTCGGCATGTCCGGCGGGGTCGACTCGTCGGTCGCCGCGCTGCTGCTCAAAGAACAAGGATATGATGTGATCGGCATTTTTATGAAAAACTGGGACGACACCGATGAAAACGGCGTCTGCACGGCGACAGAGGACTACGAAGACGTCGTGCGCGTCTGCAACCAAATCGGCATCCCGTACTACGCGGTCAACTTTGAAAAGCAGTATTGGGACAAAGTGTTTACGTACTTTTTGAACGAATACAAGGCCGGGCGCACGCCGAACCCGGATGTGATGTGCAATAAAGAAATCAAGTTCAAGGCGTTTTTAGAGCACGCCATGTCGATCGGCGCCGATTACGTTGCGACCGGCCATTACGCCCGCGTCGAGTTTCGCGACGGCGAGTACAAAATGCTGCGCGGAGCCGACCGGAACAAAGATCAAACGTACTTTTTAAACCAACTCGGCCAAGCCCAGCTGTCGAAAGTGATGTTTCCGATCGGTCATTTGCACAAAGCCGATGTGCGTCGGATCGCGAAAGAAGCCGGGCTCGCCACCGCTGAAAAAAAAGACAGCACCGGCATTTGCTTTATTGGCGAGCGCGATTTCAAAGAATTTTTAAGCCACTATTTGCCGGCCCAGCCGGGAGTGATGAAAACGCTCGACGGTGAAGTGAAAGGTCGGCATGACGGCGTCATGTATTATACGATCGGCCAACGCCATGGCCTAGGCATCGGCGGCAGCGGCGAACCGTGGTTTGTGGTCGGCAAAGACGTGCGCGAAAACGTGTTGTATGTCGCCCAAGGGTTTGAAAACGAATATTTGTATTCCACCTCGCTAAAAGCGGTCGATGTCAACTGGGTGTCTGACCGCAAGCCGGAAGCGCCGTTTCGCTGTACGGCGAAATTCCGCTACCGCCAGCCGGATATCGGCGTGACCGTTCACCCGCTTGCAGACGGCAAGGCAGAGGTCGTGTTTGATGAACCGGCGCGGGCGGTGACGCCGGGACAGGCGGTCGTTTTTTACAACGGTGAGGAGTGCCTTGGCGGCGGCACGATCGACGAAGTGTTCCGCAACGGTGAAAAGCTTTGGTATGTCGGTTGACCGCCTTGCCGGCGCGCGGGATCTTCCATTGCCGCTTTAGGATAGCGGATGTTGCTTGAAAATCACGTTGAATCAGGGGGGATGGGCGGTGGCCAATTTCAACGAACAAGGCTTGGCGTATATGCGCGAAGGAAAGTATGAGGAAGCCATCCGCTGTTTTTCCGCGGCGGTCGGAGAGCATCCGGACGACCCGGCCGGCTATATCAACATCGGCACCGTGCTTGCCGCAGCCGGCGAGGAAGAGAAGGCGCTTGAGTGCTTCCGGCAGGCGCTTAGGCTTGACGAGCGGGCGGCAGCCGCGTATTACGGCATCGGTACGGTGCATTACAAACGCGGACAATTTGCCCTGGCGAAAGACATGTTCGAGCGGGCGCTCGGGCTCGGGCTCGATGACGCCGATACGCATTTTATGCTCGGCATGTCATTATGGCGGCTTGAGATGCCGCGGCTGGCGCTGCCGTATTTGCAGCGGGCGGCCGAATTGAACGAAACAGATGCCGAAGCGCTCTTTCAGCTTGGCCTTTGCCTCGCCACTCTCGATTACGTCGATGAGGCGAAGCGCTATTTCGAAAAAACATTGGAACTCAACCCGCACCATGCCGATGCATACTACAATTTAGGCGTCATTTATGCGTACAAGGATGACCTCCATGCCGCCCGCGCCATGTTTGCCGCCGCCTTGGACGCCAAGCCCGATCACGTGCTTGCCGGGTACGGAAAGAAACTGATGGAAAAGCGGCTTGCGCCGTAAAAAGGCAGGGGAAGGCTGTTGCAAGAGCAACAAACGCTTGCCCTTGACGGGCGTACGTTCATTAAAGGGGTATGCTTAGCCGTCATTTTTCATAACGAGGAAACGCTGTATACGGTCGTCCGTGTGCGCGTTGAGGAAACGAACGAAGCGCTCGGCGAGGAAGAAGTCGTCGTCACTGGCTATTTTCCGCTCCTAAACGAAGGGGACGTCTACGTCTTTTACGGACAATTCCGCCACCACCCGCGTTTTGGCCGCCAATATGCGGCCGAACAATTCCGCAAACAGCTCCCAAACACGAAAGAAGGGGTCATTCATTATTTATCGAGCGGGTTGTTTAAAGGGATCGGCAAAAAAACAGCCGCCGCGATTGTGGAGGCGCTCGGCGAAAACGCGATTGCGGTGATTTTGCGCGATCCGGGGGCGCTTGAGCGGGTGCCGAAGCTGACGAAGAAAAAAGCGAAGCAGCTGTATGAATCGCTCCGCGCCCACGAAGGGCTTGAACAGACGATGATCGCCCTTGCCCAGCTTGGATTTGGCCCGCAGCTGGCCATGAAAATTTACCAGGCATATGGCGAAGAAGCGATCGACATCATCCACGAGAACCCGTACCAGCTCGTTGAGGATATTGAAGGGATCGGCTTCGGCCGAGCGGATGAAATCGGCCGCCATCTTGGCATTTCCGGCAGCCATCCGGCCCGGCTGCGCGCCGCCTCGTTGTTTGTTCTCGAGCAAGCATGCTTGCAGGAAGGGCATGTTTATTTGCGCGAGGAAGAGCTGATTGACCGCATCGGGAGGCTGCTCGAAGGAAGGCCGAGCGGCGCCGTCGATGGACAAGCCATCAGCCAGATGCTCCTCATGTTAAGCGAAGAAGGAAAGCTGATCGCTGAGCAAGGCCGCTATTATCTTCCGTCTCTTTATTTCGCCGAAAAAGGAATCGTTTCAAACATTCGGCGTCTGCTCGGGCAGACGCCGCCTGCAGCGTTTGCTGAGTCGGAGTTTTTGCTGGCGCTTGGGGCGCTTGAAGAGAGGATCGGCATACAATTCGCCCTCCAGCAGAAGGAGGCGATCCAACGGGCGCTTTCCTCGCCGTTGTTTATTTTGACCGGCGGCCCGGGAACGGGAAAAACGACGGTGATCAAAGGCATTGTCGAGCTGTTTGCCGCGTTGAACGGCTTGTCGCTTGACCCGGCTCATTACAAAAACGGCGAGCCGTTTCCGGTGTTGCTCGCCGCGCCGACCGGCCGGGCGGCGAAGCGGATGAGCGAGGCGACCGGACTGCCGGCGGCGACGATCCATCGGCTGCTCGGCTGGAACGGGGCGGAGGGGTTCAGCCGCGATGAAAACGAGCCGATTTCCGGCAAGCTGCTTGTCGTTGACGAGATGTCGATGGTCGACACATGGCTCGCTAACCAGCTGTTAAAAGCTGTGCCAAACGGCATGCAAGTCATTTTCGTCGGCGATGAGGATCAATTGCCGTCCGTCGGTCCGGGGCAAGTGCTGAAAGACTTGCTGCGCTCAGGCGTCGTGCCATCGGTTCGGCTGACGGAAGTGTATCGCCAAGCGGAAGGGTCGTCGATCATCGAGCTGGCCCACGCGATGAAACGAGGCATCGTGCCGGCCGATGTGACCGCCCCGAAGGCGGACCGTTCATTCATCCGCTGCCGCGCCGGACAGGTCGTCGACGTCGTGCGGCAAATTGCTGACAACGCGCGCAAAAAAGGATTTTCCGTGAAAGACATTCAAGTGCTTGCTCCGATGTATCGCGGTCCGGCAGGCATCGATCAATTGAACAAAGCGCTTCAAGAGCTGTTCAACCCGCCGGCCGAGGGGAAGCGGGAGCTGTCGGTCGGCGAGGTCGTCTATCGTGTCGGCGATAAAGTGCTTCAGCTTGTCAACCAGCCGGAAGACAACGTCTTTAACGGCGACATCGGCGAAGTCGTCGCCATTTTTTACGCCAAAGAAAATACGGAAAAGCAAGACTTGCTCGTCGTCTCGTTTGACGGTATTGAAGTGACGTACACCCGGCAAGATTTAGGGCAAATTACCCATGCGTACTGTTGCTCCGTCCACAAAGCGCAAGGAAGCGAATTTCCGATCGTCATTTTGCCTGTCGTCAAAAGCTATTACCGGATGTTGAAGAGGAATTTGCTGTATACCGCGGTGACAAGAAGCAAACAGTTTCTCATTTTGTGCGGCGAAGAGGAGGCGTTTCGGTTCGGCGTCGCCAAGCAAGGCGATGAGGCGCGCCAGACGGGGCTCGCTGAGAAGCTGGCGGGGGCGGTGATGCCGCTTGTCGAGGGCGAGCTGCCGCTTGAAGACGCGAACATAGGAATGGAAAACGTTACGCCGTATGACTTTATGGTCGATGAGTCAAGCTAAAGGTGGCTGGAAAGGTGGGAGAATCATGCGGACGTTTTCCGACATCAAAGGGCTTCCCATTTACGAACAAACGACGGGAAAAATGGTCGGAACGATCGCTGACATTTGGTTTACCAGCCACGGCGCGGTCAAAGGGTTTGTTGCGGAACGGAGCGGCTTGTTTGGCCGCCGCCGCTACTTGCCGCTTTCGGCCGTGCAATCGTTCGACAACGAGCGGATCATCATCCGCGATTCGGGCAGCTTCCAGCCGTTTCCTTCTCCTGACAGCGGCCACTCTCTTTACGGTGAACGCGGCCTCGCCGGCAGCATGGTTGTCGCCGCGGACGGAACAACGATTGGATTGCTCGATGACGTATATTTTGACGGGCAGTTGGGAAAAATTGACGGATACGAGATCAGCGAGGGATTTTTTTCCGATCTGACCGCAGGAAAAAAACGAATGGATCCGGCTCCGTTCACCGCCAAAGAAGGAGTTGTCACCGTTGAAATCTAAGGTAAGGAGAGTGGCTGTCGATGCTCATTTGCCCGAATTGCAAGCGGAAAAACTTAGGGAAAATCGGCGTCAACCAGTACTATTGCTGGGACTGCTTTATTGAGCTGTCGGTCTCAAAAGGAATGATTCACGCCCATCAAGTGGAAGAAGATGGGACGCTGAGCTCCCTGGATGACTTGTTCGATGACCATGAGCGAATGATCCAATTTTAGGGGGGACACGCATGAACCGGACAATGACATCGCTGTTGGCAGTCGGGTTAGGCGTCGCCGCTTATCAGCTTGCTCAGCGCAACAACTGGATCAACGGCCGCACGATGCGGAGAATGCGCCGCCGCTTGATGCAGGCGATCCGTTGATGGCGCTGCCGCCCCAGCTCTTGCGGCGGGGGCGGCGGTTTGTAATTGTAAAATAATGTTAAAAAACGACAAAGGCATATTTTCTGCCCCGTCTCCTACACTAACGGTAGGAGGTGTGGCGATGGGCGAGCAACAATGGCTGTCGTTCTTTCGCATCGGAAAATGGCTGCTGATTACGGCGATCATCTATTTAATCGTCCGGATGAAGGACGTTTGGTGGCCGGTTGTCGACTTTGTCGCCGCCGCCTTGACCCCTTTTTTGCTGGCCGCGTTCATCACCTATTTGCTTTATCCGCTGGTGGAATACATTCATAGCAAAGGGATGCCGCGCGCGTTCGCCGTTTTGCTCATTTATTTGCTCTTTTTCGGCTCGATCGGTTACGGCCTGTACCGTGGCGTACCGGTGCTGATCGCTCAGCTGCGCGAACTGGATGAACAACTGCCGTCGTTGATGAATACATATCGCCAATGGGCGCGCTACATTCACGATGAAACGTCGACGTGGCCGATGGAAGTGCATACGCGCATCGAAACGATGTTTGTCGAGCTTGAGCAGACGGCCGCCGCCGCTGTCACGATGGCCATTGACGCCGCCAAATCGTTCATCGGCTCGGCAGCGACGTTGTTTCTCATCCCGTTTATCGTCTTCTATATGTTAAAAGACATCGATGTGCTGAAAAAAGCAGTTTGGTACATGACGCCAAAACAGTGGCGCGAGCCGGGAATGGCGTTTTTGAAAGATGTCGATGAGTCGCTCGGCGGCTACATCCGCGGCCAGCTGTTCGTCTGTGCGGCGATCGGCTCGGCGGCGGCGCTCGGTCTGTGGCTTGCCGGCATGGATTATCCGCTCTTGCTTGGTTTTGTCATTGGTGTGACGAACATCATTCCGTATTTCGGCCCGCTGATCGGCGCGGTTCCGGCGGTCATTTTGGCAGCGACCGTGTCGCTGAAAATGGTTGTCATCGTTCTTGTCATCATTTTTACGTTGCAGTTTCTCGAGGGGAACGTCTTGTCGCCGCTCATTGTCGGCAAAAGTGTGCATATGCACCCGCTTGTCATTATGCTCGCCCTTTTTGCCGGTGGCGAACTCGCCGGCGTGCCCGGCCTGATTTTAGCCGTTCCAACAGCGGCGGTGCTGAAAGTGGCCATCGCCCACTGGAAAGAGCATTATGCCCCGCATTGACAAACGGCTGCTGCTTGTCTATAATCTTTCAATGAAAAAGCGAATACATAACGCGATGACGGATCGAGTATGTTGCAGTCCATCTTAACGCGCTTTGGCGCACAGAGAGGAATTTCCGCGGCTGAAAGAAATTCCAGATGAAGGGCAACAGAAGGCTAATCCGGAGCGCAGGCAAAACCTGACGCAAGGCTGCGTTACGGCCAAAGAGGCGATGGGCGTCCTTTTGCCCATAAACAGGGTGGTACCGCGAGCGCAACTCTCGTCCCTGCAGGGGATGGGAGTTTTTTTATAGTAAAAAAGCAAAGGGGAGGATCATCATGAAAAAGCTGACATCCGCCCAAGTGCGGCGCATGTTTTTAGAGTTTTTCCAAGAAAAAGGCCATGCGGTTGAGCCGAGCGCCTCGCTCATTCCGGTCGACGACCCGTCGTTGTTGTGGATCAACAGCGGCGTCGCGACGTTGAAAAAATATTTTGACGGGCGCATCGTTCCGGAAAACCCCCGCATTTGCAATGCGCAAAAATCGATCCGCACCAACGACATCGAAAACGTCGGGAAAACGGCGCGCCACCATACGTTTTTCGAGATGCTTGGCAACTTTTCGATCGGCGATTACTTCAAGCGCGAAGCGATTCATTGGGCATGGGAGTTTTTGACGAGCGACAAATGGATCGGCTTTGATCCAGCACGGTTGTCGGTCACCGTCCATCCGGAGGATGAGGAAGCGTACAACATTTGGCGCAATGAGATTGGCCTGCCGGAGGAGCGGATCATTCGCTTAGAAGGAAACTTCTGGGACATCGGCGAAGGCCCAAGCGGTCCGAACACAGAAATTTTTTACGATCGCGGCGAAGCGTTCGGCAACGATCCGAACGATCCGGAGCTGTACCCGGGTGGGGAAAACGACCGCTATTTGGAAGTATGGAACCTTGTCTTTTCGCAGTTCAACCATAACCCTGACGGCACGTACACGCCGCTGCCGAAGAAAAACATCGACACCGGCATGGGGTTGGAGCGGATGTGCTCGATTTTGCAAGACGTCCCGACAAACTTTGAAACCGACCTGTTCCTGCCGATCATTCGCGCGACGGAACAGATCGCCGGTGAGCGGTATGGCGAAGATCCGGAAAAAGATGTTGCCTTCAAGGTGATCGCCGACCATATTCGCGCGGTGACGTTTGCGATCGGCGACGGGGCGCTGCCGTCGAACGAGGGCCGCGGCTATGTGCTGCGCCGCTTGCTCCGCCGCGCGGTGCGCTATGCAAAACAGATCGGCATTGAACGCCCGTTTATGTACGAACTCGTCCCGGTCGTCGGCGAAATTATGCACGATTACTATCCAGAAGTAAAGGAAAAAGCCGATTTCATCGCCCGTGTCATCCGGACGGAAGAAGAGCGGTTCTATGAAACGCTTCATGAAGGGCTCGCTATTTTGGCGGAAGTGATTGAAAAAGCGAAGGCAGAAGGAAGCCGCGTCATTCCGGGCGAGGAAGCGTTCCGCCTGTATGATACGTACGGCTTCCCGGTCGAGCTGACGGAAGAGTACGCCGCCGAAGCGGGCATGACGGTCGATCACGCCGGCTTTGAGCGCGAAATGGAGCGGCAGCGCGAACGGGCGCGCGCGGCCCGGCAAGATGTCGATTCGATGCAAGTGCAAGGCGGAGTGCTTGGCGATATTAAAGACGAAAGCCGGTTTGTCGGTTATGACGAACTCGTCACCGCCTCTACGGTCATTGCGATTGTCAAAGACGGACAGCTTGTCGAGGAAGTCAAAGCCGGCGAAGAGGCGCAAATCATCGTCGATGTCACGCCGTTTTACGCCGAAAGCGGGGGGCAAATCGCTGACCAAGGGGTGTTTGAAGGCGAAACAGGGATGGCGGTCGTCAAAGATGTACAAAAAGCGCCGAACGGCCAACATCTCCATGCGATCGTCGTTGAGCGCGGGAAGGTGAAAAAAGGCGCCCGCTATACGGCGTGCGTCGATGAAGCGAAGCGGGCTCGCATCGTGAAAAACCATACGGCGACCCATTTGCTCCATCAAGCGCTAAAAGATGTGCTCGGCCGCCATGTCAACCAAGCTGGGTCGCTTGTCGCTCCGGACCGGCTCCGTTTTGACTTCACCCATTTCGGGCAAGTGAAGCCAGACGAACTCGAGCGCATCGAATCCATCGTCAATGAACAAATTTGGAAGAGCCTTCCGGTTGACATTTTCTATAAACCGCTCGAGGAAGCAAAAGCGATGGGCGCCATGGCCTTGTTTGGCGAAAAATACGGCGACATCGTCCGCGTCGTCAAAGTCGGCGACTACAGCTTAGAGCTGTGCGGCGGCTGCCATGTGCCCAACACATCAGCGATCGGGCTGTTTAAAATCGTCTCCGAATCCGGCATCGGCGCCGGCACACGCCGGATTGAAGCGGTGACTGGGGAAGCGGCGTACCGTTTTATGAGCGAACAGCTGGCCATTTTGCAAGAGGCGGCGCAAAAACTGAAAACAAGCCCGAAAGAGTTGAACGCGCGCCTTGACGGGCTGTTTGCCGAGCTGAAAGAGCTCGAGCGCGAAAACGAATCGCTCGCCGCCCGCCTCGCCCGTATGGAAGCGGAGCACCTCACCCGACAGGTGAAAGACGTAAACGGCGTGCCGGTGTTGGCGGCGAAAGTGCAGGCGAACGACATGAATCAATTGCGGGCGATGGCCGACGATTTGAAGCAAAAGTTAGGAACGGCGGTCATCGTGCTGGCGTCCGCCCATGGAGGAAAGGTACAATTGATCGCCGCGGTGACGGACGATTTAGTGAAAAAAGGGTTCCATGCCGGCAAGCTGGTGAAAGAAGTGGCGTCGCGCTGCGGCGGCGGGGGCGGCGGGCGTCCGGACTTGGCGCAAGCCGGCGGCAAGGATGCGAACAAAGTCGGCGAAGCGCTCAGTTATGTCGAAACGTGGGTGAAATCCGTTTCCTAATCAGCGTGGATCGTGTACAATGGATGTAAAAGGACGGGGTGCGTGAATAAGGAGCGAGGTGGAAACGGTGAGCTCGTTTGATCAAACGATGCAGTTTCATTTTTCCGAGGAGCCGGCTGAGACGAACGTTCGTGAGGTGCTGTTGACGGTGTATGACGCCTTGCAGGAAAAAGGCTACAACCCGATCAATCAAATCGTCGGCTACTTGCTGTCCGGCGACCCGGCTTACATTCCGCGCCATAAAGATGCGCGCGCGCTCATCCGCAAAATCGAGCGCGACGAATTAATCGAGGAATTAGTGAAATTCTATTTACAGGGGCAACGAAAGGACTAACCGATGCGAGCGCTAGGATTGGATTTTGGAACGAAAACGCTCGGCGTCGCGGTGAGCGACGAACTGGGCTTGACGGCGCAAGGGTTGGAGACGATTTCCATCGATGAGGAGCGCGGCGACTACGGCTTAAAGCGGCTGCGCGCCATCATCGATGAGTACGGCGTCGATACGATTGTCGTCGGATGGCCGAAAAACATGAACGGTACGCTCGGGCCGCGCGCCGAAGCGAGCGAGCGGTTCGCGGCCAAGCTGCGCGAGGAGTTTTCTTTGCCGGTCGTGCTTTGGGATGAACGGCTGTCGACGATGGCCGCCGAACGGATGTTGATTGCCGCTGATGTCAGCCGGAAAAAGCGGCGGAAGGTGATTGACAAAATGGCGGCGGCCGTCATTTTGCAGTCATACTTGGACAGTAAACGGTGAATGGGAGGAAAAAACATGGAGCATGGAGACCGCCATATTACGGTGATTGATGAACACGGCAACGAGCAGCTGTGTGAAATTTTGTTTACGTTTGAATCGGACGATTTTGGCAAGTCGTACGTATTTTACTACCCAGTCGGCGCAGAGGAGGAAGATGAAGACGGCGAAACAGAGGTGCACGTTTCCGCCTTTATTCCCGGCGATGAAAACAAAGAAGGCGAACTGCTCCCAATTGAGACAGAAGAAGAGTGGGACATGATCGAAGAAGTGTGGAACACGTTTTGCGCTGAACAGGAAGACGAAGACGATGAATAACAGAACAGCAGGCGGCATACAGCCGCCTTGTTTTTTGTAGGCAAACGAGATACGGGCTCAGCTCCTCCCTTCCCGGCTTGGCGTTTTTTCGCCGTCGGGGGCGAAACATGCGGAATTTTGTAGTATAATATGGCCGGGTGAAAGGAGAATGGAGATGGAGAAGAACGGTTTCAAGGGGCAAGAAGCGAGGTTTGTGCGACGCATGGTCTTCATCGTTTGCGCCGTCCTGCTGGCAGCGCTCGTCATCGTGGGCGCCAGCAGTTTCTTATACATCCGCTCAGCGCTGAAGCCGGTCGATCCCGATGATCGCACTCCGGTTCATGTATCGATTCCGGTCGGTTCGACGGCGTCCGACATCGCCGAGCGGCTTGAACAGAAGCGGCTCATTAAAAGTGCGGCCGTGTTTCGCTTGTACGTCCGCTGGAAACACGAATCCGGTTTCCAGGCTGGAGAGTACGAGCTGACGCGGGCGATGTCGATGGCGCGCATCATCGAGCTGTTAAAAACGGGAAAATCGTTGAAAATCGGATTGAAGCTGACCGTTCCGGAAGGGTCGCAATTGGTGCAAATCGCCGACCTTATTGCCGCCAAAACGGGATACAAGCATGAGGACATTATGAAGCTGCTCAACGACCGGGCGTACATTGAACGGCTGATGAAAGCTTATCCGGATGTATTGACCAAGGACATCTTCGATAAAGCCGTCCGCTACCCGTTGGAAGGCTATTTGTTCCCGGCGACGTATGTGTTTGCCGACAAAAAACCGCCGCTTCCGGAGATCATTGAGGCGATGGTTGCCAAAACAGCTGCGGTGCTCGACGCATATCAGGCAGCGATGAAAGAAAAGAACATGTCGCCGCATCAGCTGCTGACGCTCTCATCGCTCATTGAGGAAGAGGCGACGGAAAAAGCCGACCGCGAGAAAATTGCCAGCGTGTTTTACAACCGTTTGCGCATCGGCATGCCGCTGCAGACCGACCCGACCGTTTTGTATGCCCTCGGCCAACATAAAGAGCGCGTGTTGTATAAAGATTTGCAAGTCGATTCGCCGTACAACACGTATATGCATAAAGGGCTGCCGCCGGGGCCGATCGCCAACGCCGGCGTCATGTCGATCAAAGCGGCGCTCGAGCCGGCGGAGACCGACTATTTGTACTTTTTGGCAACGCCGGCTGGCGAGGTCATTTTTACGAAAACGTTGGCCGAGCATAACCGGGAAAAAGCAAAATACATTGGGAAACAATAGATCAAAACGGAAGTTGATGGCCAGCCGGGTGAAACGGCTTCGCTTTTCCGCTGTTTTATGGTAGTATAAATAAAGTTGAGTTGAACAGACCGACGATAAGAGTCCGCTTGCGGCTCTTATTTTTCATGACGATAAAGCGCAAATGCCGGGTTGCGGTTCAACCTTTGGCGAGCGCTTTTCACTTTGCTGATGGGGGAGGAATTCCTCTTGCTTTCTGATGACATCGTTTCGTACTTGCAGCGGTTGCGTCCGGCGCCGGATGTGGACATTGAGGAGATGGAGCAATACGCTCGCGAACATCGCGTGCCGATCATGGATCCGGTGAGTATGGAAGTGCTACTGTTTGTGTTGAAGCTGGCCAAGCCGCACCGTATTTTGGAAATCGGCACGGCGATCGGCTATTCGGCGATCCGGATGGCAAAAGCGCTGCCGGATGCGCGCATTGTGACGATCGAAAAAGACCGGGAGCGGTACGAGCGTGCCCGTTTTTATATCGAAAAAACGAACACCATGCAGCAAATCGAGGCCGTGTTTGGCGATGCGCTCGCGGTCAGAGGGCAGATCGCGGCCGCCGCGCCGTTTGATGTGTTATTTATTGATGCCGCCAAAGGACAATATGAACGCTTTTTTACGCTCTATGAGCCGCTTGTCGCTGCAGAGGGCCTCATCATCAGCGACAACGTCTTGTTTAAAGGGCTCGTCGTCGCCGAAGCGCCGGCAGACAATAAGCGGCGGTGGAACATCGCCCAAAAAATCCGCCGCTACAACGAATGGCTCATGAGCCGAAGCGACTATGACACGGTCATCATCCCAGTCGGCGACGGGCTCGCCATATCGAGAAAACGAGGTGAAGAACAATGAAAAAACCGGAATTGCTCGTGACTCCGACGAGCGTTTCCCATATCGACGAGCTGGCTGCAGCCGGGGCGGACGCGGTCATCATCGGCGAGCAGCGCTACGGTTTGCGGCTTGCCGGCGAATTTTCCCGCAATGATGTCGCTGCCGCCGTCAAAGCCGCCCACCGGCACGGCATGAACGTGTACGTGGCGATGAACGCCATCTTCCATAACGATAAAGTGGATGAGCTTGGCGACTACGTCGCATTTTTGGCCGATGTCGGCGCTGACGCCATCGTTTTCGGCGATCCCGCAGTGCTCTTGACCGTCCGGGAAACGGCGCCGCACATGAAGCTCCACTGGAGCACGGAAACGACGGCGACGAACTGGTATGCGTGCAACTATTGGGGCCGGAAAGGGGCGAAGCGCGCCGTTTTGGCCCGCGAGTTGAACATGGACGCCATTTTGGAAATCAAAGCCCATGCTGAAGTGGAAATCGAGGTGCAAGTGCACGGCGCAACGTGCATGTATCAATCGAAGCGCTCGCTGATCGGCAGCTATTTTGAATATCAAGGGAAAGTGATGGAAGTTGAACGGAAGAAGTACGAAAAAGGGATGTTTCTCTACGACAAAGAGCGCGGCAACAAATATCCGATTTTTGAAGATGAAAATGGCACGCATATTATGAGCCCGAACGATCTTTGCATCATTGACGAGCTCGGCGACATGGTCGAGGCCGGCATCGACAGCTTTAAGATTGACGGCATTTTGCATGAGCCGCGCTACATTACGGAAGTGACGAAGCTGTACCGCCGCGCCATCGATTTGTGCGCCGCTGACCGCAAACGATACGAGCGGGAAAAAGATGAACTGCTTGCAGCGGTTGAAGCGCTCCAGCCGCCGCATCGCCGCATTGACACCGGATTTTTCTTCAAAGAAACCATTTACTGAGAAAAGGAGGGAAGCGGCATGCTCTTGAAAAATGATCGCATTTCCGAGATCATTGACGGCAAGCGAGTCATTGTGAAAAAACCGGAGCTGCTCGCCCCGGCCGGCAACTTGGAAAAACTGAAAATCGCCGTCCATTACGGCGCGGACGCCGTCTTTATCGGCGGCCAAGAATACAGCTTGCGCGCCAACGCCGACAACTTTACGATTGAGGAAATTCGTGAAGGGGTTGAATTTGCGAACCGGTACGGCGCGAAAGTGTATGTGACGGCCAATATTTATGCCCATAACGAAAACATTCCCGGCTTGGACGACTATTTGCGGGCGTTAGAGGATGCCGGCGTTTCCGGCATCATCGTTGCTGACCCGCTCATTATCGAAACAGCGCGCCGGGTGGCGCCGAAGCTTGAAGTGCATTTAAGCACGCAACAATCGCTTACCAACTGGAAAGCGGTCCAATTTTGGAAAGAGGAAGGGCTCGAGCGGGTTGTGCTCGCTCGTGAAGTGGGCGCAGAAGAAATCCGGCAGATCAAAGAGAAAGTCGATATTGAAATCGAGGCGTTCATCCATGGGGCGATGTGTTCCGCCTACTCCGGCCGCTGTGTATTGAGCAACCATATGACGGCGCGCGACTCAAACCGCGGCGGATGCTGTCAGTCGTGCCGGTGGGATTACGATTTGTATCAGTTCTCCGACGACCGGGAAATTCCGCTGTTTGCTGAAGGGGACGCTCCGTTTGCCATGAGCGCGAAAGATTTGAACTTAATCCGCGCCATTCCGGCGATGATTGAACTTGGTGTCGACAGTTTGAAAATTGAAGGGCGGATGAAATCGATCCATTACGTGGCGACGGTTGTCAGCGTGTATCGGAAAGTGATTGACGCCTACTGTGCCGATCCGGACCATTTCACGATCCGCGAAGAGTGGGTGCGGGAGCTTGAGAAATGCGCCAACCGCGAGACGGCGCCGTCGTTCTTTAACGGCTTCCCGGATTATACAAACCATATGTACGGTACGCACAGCCGGAAAACGACGCATGAGTTTGCCGGCTTGGTGCTAGGCTACGACCCGGAAACCGGCATCGCCACCGTCCAGCAGCGCAACCATTTCCGTCCTGGCGATGAAGTCGAATTTTTCGGCCCGGAAATTGAGAACTTCACCCAAGTGATCGATACAATTTGGGATGAAGACGGCAATGAGCTCGATGCGGCCCGCCACCCGCTGCAAATCGTGAAATTTAAGGTCAAGCGCCCTCTCTTCCCGTACAACATGATGAGAAAGGAGAATTAAGATGGGGAAGAAGCCCGTTGTCATCGGCGTCGCCGGCGGCTCCGGTTCGGGCAAGACGAGCGTCGCCCGCGCGATTTATGACCATTTTGGCGACCGCTCGATTCTTGTTTTGGAGCAGGACTTTTACTACAAAGACCAAAGCCATCTTCCATTTGAAGAACGGCTGAAGACAAACTACGACCATCCGCTGGCGTTTGACAACGATTTGTTGATTGAGCACATTCATAAGCTGCTTCGCTATGAGCCGATTGACAAGCCGGTGTATGACTATACGCTGCACACCCGCTCGAGCGAAGTCATTCGCGTCGAGCCGAAAGATGTCATCATCGTCGAGGGCATTCTTGTCTTAGAGGACGAGCGGCTTCGCAACTTAATGGACATTAAAGTGTATGTCGACACCGACCCGGACATCCGCATCATCCGCCGCCTCATCCGCGACATTAAAGAGCGCGGCCGCACGTTCGATTCGGTCATCGAGCAATATTTGTCCGTCGTCCGGCCGATGCACAATCAATTTGTCGAACCGACGAAGCGCTACGCGGACGTCATCATTCCGGAAGGCGGGCAAAACGTCGTCGCCATCGATTTAATGGTGGCAAAAATTCGCACAGTTCTTGAACAAAAATCGTTTTTATAATAACATAACAGAGACAAAACAATATATTATATAACAAGTAAGCGTACGAACAGTTGTTTTTCTGTTCGTACGTTTTACATAATGCAGAACTATAGAGGAGTGAGATGAATGGCGAACGAAAAGCAGTATCCAATGACGAAAGAGGGAAAAGAGAAACTGGAACAAGAACTCGAGTACTTAAAAACGGTCAAGCGGAAAGAAGTGGTGGAGCGCATTAAAATTGCGCGCGGGTTCGGAGATCTGTCAGAAAACTCGGAATACGACGCCGCGAAAGACGAACAAGCATTTGTCGAGTCGCGCATCCAAATGCTTGAAAATATGATCCGCAACGCGGTGATCATTGAAGAAGACAAAGAAAACCCGGACGTCGTCTCGCTCGGCAAATCGGTCACGTTCGTTGAGCTCCCGGACGGTGAAGAAGAGACGTATACGATCGTCGGCAGCGCCGAAGCCGACCCATTTGAAGGGAAAATTTCCAACGATTCGCCGATCGCCAAATCGCTGCTCGGCCGCCGCGTCGGCGATGAGGTGACGGTGCAAACACCAGGCGGGGAAATGCTTGTGAAAATTGTGGCCGTAAAATAACAAAGCGGCTGATTGGAGCGGGCGGCGCGCCAAGCGAGAAAATGGCCGCCGCTTGACGTTTCAAATGGAAACACCTCGTCAAGACTGATGATGAGGTGTTTTCTTTATGTGGAGAAAACGGACGATCGTCATGCTTGCTCTCATTCAATTGGGCTTGTTGTTGCTTGTCGGGCGGTTGGCGCAAATCCAGCTCATTGACGCCGAGTCGTTTGCCAATCATAATTTAATTGCCGAAAGCGTCGACCAACGGACGCAGGAGCTGATGATCGATGATGGGCGCGGCTCGTTTGTCGATCGGAACGGTGCGCCGCTCACGAAGCGGTACGTGCCGTCGCTTGTCTTATTTCCATTTTTGTCGACGATGAAATGGCCGATCGAGCAAGTCGCCCGCATCGCCGGTGTCTCTGAAGAAGAGATTCGCCGCCAGCTTGAGCGGGCGAACGGCCCGTTTGTCTTAGAGAAGGATGGCGAACCTCTCGCCTTGAGTGCCCTGCAAATGAAAGAAATCAACGATTTGCGCATTCCGGGGGTATTTGCCGTCAACAAGCAATATCCGTTGGAAACGGTGTACGCCCCGCATTTGCTCGGCTTCACCCGTCCGGATCGTGAGCTGATCAAGAAGCGTTATCCGAAACGGACGCTGCCGCCAAAGGCCGAAGTGGGCATTCAAGGGCTTGAAAAAGCGTTTGACGAATTTTTGCTCGCCGACGGCGAAACGAAGCTGCTTTATCACGTCGATGCCCAAGGGCGGCCGCTGTTTGGGCTTGATGTCAAATACAGCGACCCAGGCAACCCGTTTTATCCCGTCACCGTGCAAACGACGCTTGACCGCGGCGTGCAGCAAGAGATGGAACGGATCGTCGATCGATACGGGCTAAAAAAAGGCGGCCTTGTTTTGCTGGATATTGAAACAAACAGCGTGCTCGCCATGGTCAGCCGCCCAAACATGGACCCTCGCGATCCGTATAAAAATCGTGGGGCGGAAAACCAAATGGTGCTGCCGCAAGTCCCCGGTTCGATTTTTAAAACGGTCATTGCGGCTGCAGCGCTTGATGAGGGGCTCGCTTCGTTTGAGACGACCTTTGACTGCAGTCGAAAAATTGACGGCAAAACACGCGATGAGGAGCATGATTACGGCATGCTTGATTTAGCAGACAGCTTTGCCGTCAGCTGCAACAATGCTTTCGCCACGCTCGGCAAACAGCTCATCAAGCATGACCCAGATGCGTTTGAGATGTATGCGGAAAAGCTCGGGCTGTATCCGACAGCCGGCTGGGAAGGAGCGGTGTACCATGAGGAGCGTTTCCGTCAGTTCCCCGAAGAGCGAAACGGAACAATTTGGCACGACCCGCGCGACAAGAGAGTGCCGCTTGCGGTGGCGCAAACCGCCATCGGACAAAAAGATGTGCGCGTCTCGCCGCTTGGCGTTGCCAACATGATGGCGACGATCGCCCGCGGCGGCGAAGCGCTCAAGGTGCGGGCCGTTGACAAAGTGCTGTATAAAAATGGCACGATGCTCTTTTCGTTTCCGCCTGAGCCAGCTTCGGACATGGAGTCGATCGCGCCGCAGACAGCCGAAGAGCTTCAGCAGCTTTTGCGCGGCGTCGTCACGAAAGAAGACGGCACCGGCCGCCGCTTCCGCACGTTGCCGTATTCGGTCGCCGGCAAATCCGGGACAGCGGAGACAGGAAAAACGGACGGCGGCGCCGAATGGATCAATAAATGGTTTGCCGGCTACTTCCCGGCCGACCGCCCGAAATACGCCCTGGCTGTCGTTGAGCTTGATTGCCCGAGCGGGCGCGCCGTGGCGAACGACGTGTTTGCCGCCGCGGTCGAGGCGCTTTACGCTTACGACCGCACCAAAAACGAAGGGGAATAACGAATGGATGTAAGGAGAACACCATTTTCAGCATGAAGATCATCAAAAGAAGGGAGAGGAGACGGTGGCGCAAACGGGAACGCGCTTTGCCGCCCGCGCCAAGCGGCGGAGAATCAACCGCTGGCTCAACGGAGCCATTGCGGTGGTTGTGCTGCTCATTCTCATTGTCGGTGGGAATTTGCTGTTTGGCGGCGAACCGGGCGAGAAGGCGGTCGATCGCGGAGCCAAAACAGAGGCGGCCAACGCGAAGCGAGTGGAAGTGGAAACGGGCGCGTCGACGGCGCCGGCGGAGGAGGAAGGCACCGCTTCCGCTGATGAACAGAGCGAACCGGCTGATGAAACGAGCGAATCGAACGTGACAGAAACGCCGGGCCCGCCGGGGTCGAACGTTGAAAAAGAAATCGTCAACCCGGCATGGCAACCGATCGGCACGACGCAATCCGAGCCGCATGAAACGGTGTTTCAGAAAGATTCGGTTGACTGGAAGGAAATGCTTGATGCGGTCAGCTATGCGACCGGCATCGCTCCGGAGGAGATGATCGTTTGGTTCATCGGCAACAACGGGCCGAACAAAGCGGTCGCCACCATTTCGCAGAAAGATCAAACCGCCCATTACAAAGTGTATATTGAGTGGGTGACGAACGAAGGCTGGAAGCCGACGAAAGTGCAAAAGTTGAAGCAAAAGCCGTAGCGGCGCCAGAAAAATTGAAGAAGTTCGTTGACTGCAAGCGGCAAACGATGTTGGCCCGTTGGCCGCGGCAAAACATACGAAGGTGTCCCAAAAGGTTCGGGACACCTTTTCTTACGGTTGTGTATACGCATCCAACACGATCAACACAGGCATGCATAGAAGAACAAGGCCTTTTGGGACAGCCTTGTCATTTTTTCGCTTTGAAATGAACGACCGCGCTGTACCACCGCTTCCCGTTTTCCGTGATGTGCATTTGATGCGAGACATGGTAGACGGAAAGCAAGAGCGCCTTGTTATGTTCAATTTGTTCGTTGATTTTTTTCTCGAGCGCCCGCAAATCGTCGGCTTCAAAAAATTCGATTTTATCCTCGATCAAATCAAGGGAAATGTTAGGCATCGCTCTTCCTCCTTTCCATTGTCAGTGTAGCAAATTTTCCCGCCCTCATCCACCGGCGTGCAAGGGGGAACAATACGAATGAGGCAAGCACGATCGTTGAGCGAGTAAAAAACATATGCTACAGTAGGAGCAGACGAACGTTCAAAACATACTATAATGATAGGAATTATAAACTTTTGCGGAGTGTGACGATATGGGCAGAGAGTTTCTCGATTTGTTTGAACAATGGGCAGAGTCGTACGACCGATCGGTCGAAGGATATGATGAGCAATACAGCGATGTGTTCGCCGGCTATGACCGCATTTTGAGCACAGTTGCCGACAAAGCCGGCCAAGTTGTGCTCGAGTTTGGCGTCGGCACCGGCAATTTGACGAAAAAACTGCTTGAGCGCGGCAAGAAAGTGTATGGCATCGAGCCGTCGGCGCCGATGCGGAAAAAGGCGGCGGAAAAACTCGACGGGCGGGCGGTCATTATGGACGGCGATTTTTTGCAATTTCCGCTGCTGCCGGAACCAGTCGATACGATCGCCAGCACGTATTCGTTCCATCATTTGACCGATGCTGAAAAAGATGAAGCGCTGGCCAAATATAGCCAGTTGCTCTGTCCTAGTGGTAAAATAGTGTTTGCCGATACGGCGTTTCGTGACAAAGAGGCGTTCCGCCGGGCGGTTGAGGCTGCCCGGGCGCGCGGCTTTCACGACTTGGCCGACGATTTGGAACGCGAATATTATACAACGCTTGACGTATTGGCGTCGCTGTTTGCCAAGCATGGCTTTTCCGTCTCCTTTGCGCAGCAAAATGCATTCGTCTGGGTGATGGAGGCGGTGAAACTAACGACATAGGAAAGAGGGAGAACGATGAAGGCAGCCATTATCGGAGCAATGGAAGAAGAAGTGGCCATTTTGCGCTCGCGCATGGATGGACGGGAGGAAACGGTCATCGCCGGGTGCGAATTTTCGACTGGCCATCTTGACGGCGTGGAGGCGGTGTTGTTGAAATCCGGGATCGGCAAAGTGAATGCCGCGATGGGAACGACGCTTCTCCTTGACCACTTCCGCCCTGATTTCGTCATCAACACTGGGTCGGCCGGAGGATTTTTGCCGTCGCTGCGCGTCGGCGACCTCGTCATCTCCGAGGAAGTCGTCCATCATGATGTCGATGTGACCGCGTTCGGCTACGCCTACGGGCAAGTGCCCGGCCTGCCGGCGCGCTACCGGGCGGATGAGGCGCTTGTCGATGCGGCGAAGCAGGCGGCGGCGCAGCTCGAGAGCCTGCAGGCAGTGACCGGGTTGATTGCCACCGGCGATTCATTTATGAATGATCCAAAGCGCATCGAATTTGTGCGCAGTCAGTTTCCGGAACTGTGCGCCGTCGAAATGGAGGCGGCGGCCATCGCCCAAGTGTGTGTGCAGTTCGGCACGCCGTTTGTCGTGATTCGCGCATTGTCGGATATTGCCGGCGAAGAGTCGGACGTATCATTTGAACAGTTTTTGGAGACGGCGGCGAAACATTCAGCCGAACTCGTCTTGTCTATGCTTTCCGTTATGAAGGAGAGACGCTAGGAAACAAAACGCCGCCGTTCCGCTGCCAAAATGAACGTGAAGAAACGGAGTGACTCGCATGCGGGTAGCGAAAAGCATCCATGAGCTGATCAGCCATACGCCGGTCGTTGAAATTACACGCTTCCCCTTGCCGGAAGGCGTTCGCCTGTTTGCGAAGCTCGAGTATTTCAACCCGGGCGGAAGCATTAAAGATCGGCTCGGACAAGAGCTGCTGCGCGAGGCGTTTGCATCGGGCAAACTGAAAGAGGGGGGCACGATCATCGAGCCGACAGCCGGCAACACCGGCATCGGTTTGGCGCTGGCGGCAATCGGCAAAAATGTGAACGTCATTTTTTGCGTGCCGGAAAAGTTCAGCATCGAAAAACAGCAGCTGATGAAAGCGCTCGGGGCGCAAATCGTCCATACGCCGACCGAGGAAGGAATGGAAGGGGCGATCCGCAAGGCGGAAGAGCTCGCCCGCACGATTCCGGGCGCTTATTGCCCGCAACAGTTTCAAAACCCAGCCAACCCAAGGACGTACTACAAAACGCTCGGTCCGGAGCTGTGGGACGATTTGGACGGGCAAATCGACATTTTTGTCGCCGGCGCCGGCTCCGGCGGCACGTTCATGGGGACGGCGACGTTTTTAAAAGAAAAAAACCCGGCCATCAAAACGGTCATCGTCGAACCGGAAGGCTCGATTTTAGGCGGCGGCGCGCCCGGCCCGCATCGGACGGAAGGGATCGGCATGGAGTTTTTGCCGCCGTTTATGGATCCCGCTTATTTTGACGCCATCTATACGATCCGCGACGATGACGCCTTCCGCCGCGTCAGCGAGCTGGCGAGACAAGAGGGGCTTTTGGTCGGCAGTTCGTCCGGCGCCGCGTTTCATGCCGCCTTGCTTGAGGCAGAGAAAGCGAAGCCAGGAACGAATATCGTTGTCATTTTCCCTGACGGGAGCGAGCGGTATTTAAGCAAACACATTTATGAAAGTGGAGGATCCTCATGAGACGGAAAACGATGCTTATTCACGGCGGCATTCCAGGTGATCCACACACAGGGGCGGTGTCGGTCCCGATTTATCAAGTGAGCACGTACAAGCAAGAGGAAGTCGGAAAGCATAAAGGGTTTGAATACTCGCGCACCGGCAACCCGACGCGCGCTGCGCTTGAGAAGCTGATCGCAGATCTCGAAGACGGTGAAGCTGGATTTGCGTTCGCTTCTGGGATGGCGGCGATTACAGCCGTCATGATGCTGTTTCAAAGCGGCGACCATTTGGTGCTCACCGATGACGTCTACGGCGGCACGTACCGCGTGATGACGAACGTGTTGAACCGGTTCGGGCTCGAGGCGACGTTCGTCGATACGAGCGATGTCGCCAACATCGAGGCGCACATTCGTCCAAATACGAAAGCCATCTATATCGAAACGCCGACGAACCCGCTGTTGAAAATCACAGACTTGCAAGCCGCCGTTGCCATAGCTCGTGCGCACGGACTGTTGACGATCGTCGACAACACGTTTTCCACTCCGTATTTCCAGACGCCGCTTGAGCTTGGGGCCGATATCGTCATCCATAGCGCGACGAAGTATTTAGGCGGCCATAGCGATGTCGTCGCCGGGTTGGCAGTTGTCCGCACGCCGGAGCTTGCCGAACGGCTCCATTACGTACAAAATTCAACCGGCGGCGTGCTCGGTCCGCAAGATTCATGGCTGTTGATGCGCGGGATGAAAACGCTTGCTGTGCGGATGGAAGAACATGAAGAAAATGCTCGCCAAATCGCTGCCTTTTTGGCTGAGCACAAGGCGGTCAAGCGCGTCCATTATCCAGGTCTTCCGGATCATCCGAACCACGAGTTGGCGAAAAAGCAAATGCGCGGATTTGGCGGCATGATTTCGTTTGATGTCGGCAGTCTAGAGCGCGCCGAGAAGGTGTTGTCGCGCGTCCGCTACTTTACACTTGCTGAAAGCTTAGGGGCGGTCGAAAGTTTAATTTCGCTGCCAGGGAAAATGACGCACGCCTCGATTCCGAAGGAACGGCGTGAACAGCTCGGCATTACTGACGGCCTTATCCGTTTGTCGGTTGGGCTTGAAGATGTCAACGATCTGCTTGACGATTTGGCGCAAGCGCTTGGCTGAAATTGCCGCTCCCCCTTTCGTTTAGGTTGTGATACAGTGAGAACGAGAGGAGGGGAACGGCCTTGAATGAACAACAATGGAACGACTTGCGCGCGAAGATGGGTGATTACAAGACGTACAGCCTTGTCTTATTCGCGCTTGGGACGTTTTTCTATTTAGGAACGATCATCCCGGGAGCGCTTGAGACAGCGAAAAAGCCGTTCGCCTTATTGGCGGTTGCCGTCTGTTTCGCCGTTGCGCTTGGCTTCTCGCACTGCGCTGCCCGCTATGCTCGCCGGCTTGAGGAAGAAGAGAACCCGTTTGAGCAATAAACCCGCTTTTTTGTCCAAAAGGCGGGTTTTTTGGTTGGCCGCGCGGTTTACAGGCGAAAGTGAATTTTTTGCTTAGTTGACTATTGAATTTCACCAATTGTTCAAAATGTGGCGGAAGCGATCCACGTCTTCTTTGGTAAAATAAAAGTAAACGAGAAGGCCAAGGAGGGAACGGGGATGTTCGCCATCGTCATGTCGGTCATCATTACAGCGTCGATTGCACTCGTCGTTGCCGCGGAAGTCAGCGTTGAGGCAGGAGTATAACCACGGCGGCTCCGCCTGCATCGGGAGGGGATAAGCAGGCGGACCGCATGGGCGGAATGTTGGCATCAATAGTTTTTGTTGGCCAAGTCATTGCCGGCTCGTTTCGAGCCGGCCTATTTTTTCGTCCAGACACGGACAACATCGCCCCTGCATATACATAACGATAGGCGGTTTCCGCCGATGACAGCAGGCGGGGGTGAGGGCATGTCCGGCATTTTCACGGCGTTTACGTTTCTGTTGAAAGAGCTGACGTTTCTTGTCTCGTATATTAAAAACAATGCGTTTCCCCAGCCGTTGAGCGCTCAAGAAGAGGAACGGTATTTGGAGCTGATGGCAAAAGGCGATGAACAAGCCCGCAACCGGCTGATCGAACACAACTTGCGCCTTGTTGCCCATATTGTGAAAAAGTTTGAAAATACGGGAGAAGAGGTCGAGGATTTAATCTCCATCGGCACGATTGGCTTGATCAAGGCGATTGAAAGTTATTCACCGGGAAAAGGAACGAAACTGGCAACATATGCGGCTCGATGTATCGAGAACGAAATCCTCATGCACTTGCGTTCGCTGAAAAAAACGCGCAAAGATGTTTCATTGCATGAACCAATCGGCCAGGACAAAGAAGGAAACGAAATCAGTTTGCTTGATATTTTAAAAGCCGAAGGCCAAGACATCGCCGATGAAATCCATCTGAACATGGAGCTCGAACAAGTCAAACAATATATCAGCGTGCTGGATGAGCGGGAAAAAGAGGTGATCATCAACCGCTTTGGCCTTGGCCGGCAGCGGGAAAAAACGCAGCGTGAAATCGCCAAAGAGCTCGGCATCTCAAGAAGCTACGTTTCGCGCATCGAAAAACGGGCATTAATGAAAATGTTTCATGAATTTTATCGGCAGGAAAAAGAAAAACGGCGATCATAACGAAAAGCGGGTTGCTGGTGCAGCAGCCCGCTTTTCTATGAACGAAAGAATATAAATTATTCAAAAAAAACAAATGTTTCGCCTATAATCTTTTAACAAAGCGGTTTCAACTAAAAATATTGACAGATTTTATTTTTAAAAGTAAAATAATTTTGTCGTCTTTTGTCTAAAATTGTCTAAAGGAGGCGAAAAAAGAATCATGCGCAAGATCGGCTTGGCATGGCAAATTTTCATCGGACTTATTCTCGGGATTATCGTCGGAGCCGTTTTTTACGGAAACCCTAAAGTAGCGACGTATTTGCAGCCGATCGGAGATGTTTTTCTCCGTTTAATTAAGATGATCGTCATTCCGATCGTCGTTTCGAGCTTGATTGTCGGCGTCGCCAACGTCGGCGATGTAAAAAAGCTCGGAAAGTTGGGCGGCAAAACGATCCTTTATTTTGAGATCATTACGACGATTGCCATTATCGTCGGCCTCTTGGCGGCAAACATCTTCCAGCCGGGTGTCGGCGTCAATATGAAATCGCTTGAGAAAACAGATATCCAATCGTACGTCGATACGACGAACGAAGTGCAGCACCATTCGATGGTTGAAACGTTTGTCAACATCGTGCCGAAAAACGTGTTTGAAGCGTTGTCGACCGGCAATATGCTGCCGATCATCTTCTTCTCAGTAATGTTCGGTTTGGGCGTCGCCGCGGTTGGCGAAAAAGGGAAACCGGTGCTTCGTTTTTTCCAAGGCACGGCGGAAGCGATGTTTTATGTCACAAATCAAGTGATGAAGTTTGCGCCGTTTGGCGTCTTTGCCTTGATCGGCGTGACGGTGTCGAAGTTCGGCGTCGCTTCGCTTCTTCCGCTCAGCAAGCTCGTTGTGCTTGTTTATGCGGTTATGGCGTTTTTTGTGCTTGTGGTGCTTGGTGGAGTGGCGAAGTTGGCAGGGATTAAAATTTTTCATATTATTAAAATCTTAAAAGATGAAATCGTGTTGGCGTATAGCACGTCGAGCTCGGAAACGGTGCTTCCAAAAGTGATGGAAAAAATGGAGAAGTTCGGATGTCCGAAAGCGGTGACATCGTTTGTCGTTCCGACCGGCTATTCGTTTAACTTGGACGGTTCGACGCTCTATCAGGCGCTCGCGGCTGTGTTTATCGCTCAACTGTATGGCATCGACATGCCGATTTCACAGCAAATCTCGCTTGTGCTCGTTTTGATGGTGACGTCCAAAGGGATTGCCGGCGTCCCAGGCGTGTCGTTTGTCGTCTTATTGGCGACGCTTGGCACCGTCGGCATTCCAGTGGAAGGGTTGGCGTTTATCGCTGGCATCGACCGCATCTTGGACATGGCCCGCACAGTGGTCAACGTCATCGGCAATTCGCTGGCGGCGGTCGTGATGTCGAAGTGGGAAGGGCAATATAACGAAGAACAAGGAAAACAATACATCGCTGAGCTGCAGCAGCAAAGCGCCTAGAGAAAAAGCGGCTGAACATCGGCCGCTTTTTCGTTTTGCTTGCTAGAAACATATAGTATAATTAAACAATGGGAAAAGGGATGGAAAGCAAGGAGGAACAACGGTGCACGAAATCATTCAATCGATGTTTTCATTTTTGACTAGTTTAGGTTACGCTGGCATCGCTCTTGCCTTGATGGTGGAAGTGATCCCTAGCGAGATCGTGCTGGCTTATGCCGGCTATTTGGTGGCGCGCGGGGATGTCTCGTTCGCTGGTGCGGTGGCGGCCGGAACAGTAGGCGGCACGGCAGCGCAGCTGTTTTTGTATTGGATGGGCTACTATGGCGGACGGCCGTTTCTCGATCGCTATGGAAAATATATATTGATCAAGCCAAAGCATTTGGATGTGGCGGAACGATGGTTTGCTAAATTCGGCCCCGGCGTCATTTTCAGCGCCCGGTTTATTCCCGTCGTCCGCCATGCGATTTCGATTCCGGCCGGCATTGCCCGGATGAAATGGCTGCCGTTTACGATTTACACGGTGCTGGCTATCATCCCGTGGTCCATCTTGTTTATTTGGTTGGGAGAGCAGCTTGGACACCGATGGCGGCAAATTGACGAGATGGCAACGCCGTACGTCCGCCCGGCGATCGCAACGGCTGTGGCGGTGGCGGCGATTTACATCGTTTGGCAGCGACGGCGCCGCGTTGCAGACGGAAAGGAACGCATGAAATAGTTGTCCGGCCGCATCGTGTCGGCTATATTTATACATGAAACATCTGTTGGCTAAATTTTTAGGAAAAATGAGGGACGAACGTGAAACGTTGGATCATGATTGCGCTGCTATTCGCTGTGGAGCTATGGCTTGTGCCATACAGCGTGCCGCTTCTCTTCGCGCTTGCGACCGCGCTTTTGCTTGAGCCGTCCATCCGCCGATTGCAAGAAAATTATAAGCTGAAGCGCGCACACGCCGTCACGGCGATTTTTTCATTGTTTATCATCATTCTTGGGCTTTCCCTTTACCTTCTAGTCGTTATTTTTGTACAGCAAGTGATGGCGCTCTCGCAAAAACTGCCTTACGTCTTAAGCGAAGCGACGAAAGTGCTCGACCGCCTCATTCAAACGTGGCAGTCGTATTCCAGCTCCATTCCGCAGGAAATCATCGATTCGCTTGAACGCGGTGTAAATACCGTCCAGCAAATGCTTTTGTCGTTTGCGACCAACTTGACGCAGTCGCTCGTCCATTATATTGCCGCCATTCCGGCGTTTTTGATTCATTTTTTGGTGTATTTGATCGCGCTGTTTCTCATCTGCCTCGATTTGCCCCGGCTGAAGCAAGGAATGCGCCGCTATTTGTCCGAACGGACCCAGCAGCGGCTCGGAATGGTCGTCGCCCAGCTGAGCAAAGCCGGGATCGGCTTTTTGAAAGCGCAGTTTTTGCTTAGTTTAATTACGTTTTTCCTTGCGCTGGCTGGCCTGCTGTTGTTGGGCGTCGACTATGCGGCGCTAATGGCGCTGATCATCGTCGTTGTCGATATTTTGCCGATTTTAGGAACGGGTTCCGTGCTCGTTCCGTGGGGGCTCATCAGCATGGCGAACGGCGACAATACGCTTGGCATTGGCTTGATCGTTCTGTTTGTCGTCATCACCGTCGTGCGCCGGATCATCGAGCCGAAAGTGTTTTCCACCAATTTAGGCATTTCCCCGCTCGCCGCGCTTGTCAGCGTTTATTTGGGGTTTCAGCTGCTTGGCTTTATCGGGTTGTTCGTCGGGCCGGTCGTTGTCATTTTGGTTGAAGCGCTTGCCAAAGCTGGGGTCATTCAATGGAAGATCAAGCTTTGACCTTTTTTCGGGAAAGGGCCTTCGTGGATGAAGGTGAAAAAGCCGGCGAAACGCCGGCTTTTTTTCGTTTGGACATAGGCCAGAGGCGTTTGGCCAGACGGTGGTTTAGAAAAAAGAAAAACCGCCCGCTTAAGGCGCGGCGGTCACTGAGTGGATGTGGACGAATCGTTGAGGTTGGTGCGCGGCAAAATCAAAATTTCGACGCGCCGGTTTTTCATCCGCCCTGCAGCCGTAGCGTTCGAGGCGATCGGCTTGTATTCGCCATACCCTTTGGCGCTGAAATAGCGCGGGTCGAGCCGCTTGTTTTCAAGCAGCACTTTCATGAAATTGACGGCGCGCATGACGCTCAGCTCCCAGTTGGAAGCAAATTTCTCGTTATGGATCGGCACGTTGTCCGTATGGCCGCTGATAATGACATTGCGCGGCGGGTTCATGACAAGCAAAGCGGAGATTTCCGCCGCCAGACGCCGGTCTTTCATGCGCACTTCGGCGCTGCCGGAGTCGAATAAAATATCATCTACAATCGTAATGGCGAGCCCTTCGTCAGTCAAGGAAGTCTGCAGTTTGCCAGTCAGCTTGTTGTCGCGGATATAGCCGTCGATTTTTGCTTTCATTTGCCCTAGCTCTTCTTTTTCCTCTTTGCTTACTGTCGGGGAAGGCTGCTTTTCTTGATGCTGCCCCTCTTCGTCTTGGGTCAGCGGGGTGATCGGCTCGATCGGGCTTTGAAAGTCAAGGACGCCTGTTCCACCGGCAAAGGTGGTGCTGAAGGCGCGCGCAATTTCTTGAAATTTTTTTTGATCAATTTGGCTGCTGGCAAACAAGACAATGAACAAGGCAAGCAACAGCGTCAACAAGTCCGCATACGGAATGAGCCATGCCTCGCTCATATGGTCGTCATGCTTGTTCTTTTTTTTCTTAGCCATTGGCCGTTTCCCCTTGCACCAGCGCTTGGCGCCGCTCGCTTTCCGGCAAGTATGAGGCGAGTTTTTGTTCGATCATGCGCGGGGCTTGTCCTTCCAAAATGGACAGCACTCCTTCAATCATAATGTAGCGCACGCGCGCCTCTTCCTTCGATTTTCGCCGCAGTTTGTTGGCAAACGGATGCCAAAGCACATAGCCGGTGAAAATGCCGAGCATCGTGGCGACAAAGGCGGCGCTGATCGCCTTGCCGAGCTCGGCGATGTTTTCCATATTGCCAAGTGCGGCAATCAGGCCGATGACGGCGCCAAGCACCCCGAGCGTCGGCGCATATGTGCCTGCTTGGGAAAAAATCGCGGCATTCGCTTCGTGGCGTTCTTCCATGGCGGCGATTTCCTCTGTCATCACATCGCGGATGAACTCTTGCGTTTGCCCATCGATCGCCATGCTCAGTCCGTTGCGCAAAAACGGGTCGTCAATGTCGTCCAATTTCGCCTCGAGCGCCAGCAATCCCTCACGACGGGCGATGTTCGCCCAGTCGACGAACAGAGGAATGAGTTGCTCAACCGTTGGCGTGTCCGGTTCGGTGAAAATAATTTTTAGTAGCTTTGGCACTTTTTTGATTTCTCGCGTTGGAAAGGCGATGACGACCGCCGCCGCCGTCCCGACGAGAATGATGAGGATAGCGGCCGGATTGATCAACACGGCGGGTGAAACGCCTTTAAAGTACATGCCCAACCCGACGGCAACGAAGCCAAGAATGATGCCGATAACCGATGTTTTGTCCAAAAGAATCCCCCCGCTTTTTCCGTACGAACGATCTACGCCATTGGGCGTTTTTATGAAGAAACCATATTTATCATATACTGAATATAGGAGGTTGAAAAGGGAAAAAGGTGTGACATGAGACGCAAAAAGCCGCCCGCTCCATAGGCTGACGGAAAGGGCAGCTCCGGCGATCGTCATATTTTTTTCAGCTTAAACGTTCCGACCATTAGAAACGATAAAATGAGCGCCAAAAACATAAACGACTGTGGCGGAAAGTATGGGATGGCCAAATAACCGAGCGTCATCAACACCCCGGCGGCCGTGATCGGCAGCCCCGCAAAGTAGCCGTTGTTTTCTGTGATGTTGAAGCGAGCGAGGCGGAAGGCGCCGCAAGCGATGTACAAAACGGTGAATACCGCGCCGGGCGCGCCGAACTCGTGGAACAAGCCTTGGTGCATCAGCAAGGCGGGAGCGACGCCGAAGGAGACGATGTCACTCATCGAGTCGAGCTGCTTGCCGAGTTCAGATTCAATGTTCAGCTTTCGTGCGACAGCGCCGTCAAAACGGTCGACAAACGCGGCTAAAAAAACGAGCAGCACGCTCATATGAAGCTGCCCTTTCAGCGTAGCCAGGACGGAAAAGCCGCCAAGCGACAAGTTCGTCATCGTCAAGATGTTTGCCATGTTTGCTTTCAGCTTTTTTAACGTATAATCTAAATAGTTCGATAAGAACAAGTTTCCCCACTCCTTTTCCAACAGAAAACGCCAAAAGAAAATTCTACTACCATTATACTCATTTTGGCGGTAATATGGAAGGTAGTAACGAATGGCGATGTTGCGCTACTGGAGGGAACGTGCTTGCGAAAATGGCTGTATCGTTTGTTGATTGAGCTGACCAATCACTCGCTTTCTTCAAAGCTGCTCGCTTCGTTTGCCAAGTCGCGCCTCAGCGGGCTATTGATACCATCGTATGCAAAAATTTATCATATTAACCAAGAAGAGATGGAAAAAAGCTTGAAAAATTATAAGACATTGCAGCAGCTGTTCATCCGTCGGCTGAAGGCCGGGGCGAGGCCGGTCGACGCTGATGAGCATGCGGTCGTCAGTCCGGTCGATGCCGTCATTGAAGACATGGGCACGATTCGGGAAAACTGTGAAATGATTGTCAAGGGAAAGCCGTATTCCATTGCTGAAATGCTCGGCAGCGTCGAGGCGGCGCGGCCGTATGTGAACGGGTTCTTTTTTATTCTGTATTTGAGCCCAAGCCATTATCACCGCATCCACAGTCCAATATCTGGGGTGATCGAAAAGCAATGGGCGCTCGGCCGCAAGTCGTATCCAGTCAACCGTCTTGGCTTAAAATATGGACGTCGGCCGCTGGAGAAAAATTACCGCTTGATCACCGAAGTCGCAGCCGGCGGCAAGCGTCTGGCGATCGTCAAAATCGGCGCCATGTTCGTCAACAGCATTGAATTGACCCATGAGGGTGAACAGCTTGTCAAAGGAGAGGAAATGGCGTATTTTTCGTTCGGTTCGACGGTCGTTTTGCTGTTTGAACGAGGAAGCTTCGCACCTGACCCGCGCATTGTTGCGCCGATGCCGATCAAAGTCGGCGAGCGGCTCGGCTATTGGCGCCAAGGGCGCGAACGTTAAGGCTTTCGGAAACAAAAAAAAGCCCGAAGGCCTTCGTTTATGAGGACAGCTTAATTTTATGGGTCAATGAGCGGCGCTGGATTTCTTTTTCGATCAACTCGATGAATTCCGGGCTGAGGTTGAGCTCTTTCGCCTTGAAGTACGATTCGATCAACAGCTCATCGGACAGATGCTTCATCGGCCGGGTCCTCCTTTGAATATGGAATATAGCGAGCATGCTATACATATAATGGTAGGTTACTTTCACTGTACCACGATTTGAGGAATAGAACAACCGTTCTGTTATCCACAGAAAGCAGTGGATAACATGTGGAAAACATGTTTGTAAAGCAAGAAAAGCGTGATGGATAGCCTGTGTATAATGTGGGCAACAGTTATCCACAATCCGGCAGGCAAAAAATTTGTCGAAAACTTTTTTGCCAGACAGTTCTGGCGGGAGATTGGCAAACTTTGTTTTGAAACGGAAGAAGAAATTCGTTATGATGGGAAAAGCAGAGCAAAAGGCAGGTGTTGATATGCTTCATTACTTTTTGCCAAGCCAGTTTGCCAAGCGCGTCATGGACATCACACCGGACGTGCTGAAGCAAAAAGGGGTCAAGGGGATCATCACCGACTTGGACAACACGCTCGTCGAATGGGATCGGCCGAGCGCTACCCCGGAGCTGGCCGCATGGTTTGATGCGATGAGGCAGGCGGGCATTAAGGTCGTCATCGTATCGAATAATAATAAACAACGCGTGCAGTCGTTTGCTGAGCCGCTCGGCATTCCGTTCATCTTTGAAGCGCGCAAACCGCTGACACGTGCGTTTTTGCAAGCATTGGACATGATGGGATTGAAAAAGGAAGAAGTCGTCGTCATCGGCGACCAGCTGCTGACCGATGTGCTCGGCGGCAACCGACTTGGACTCAACACGATTTTAGTCGTCCCGGTCGCTGAGACGGACGGATTATGGACGCGCTTCAATCGAAAAATGGAGCGAAAAATTTTAAACGCCATGCGCAAAAAAGGGATGATTTACTGGGAGGAATGATCGTGGAGCCACAACTGCGTTGCATCGGCTGCGGAGCGGCCATCCAGTTTGACGATCCGAAAAAGGCGGGCTATGCGCCGAAAAGCGTGCTCGAGAAAGAGGCGGAAGACGTCATTTGCCAACGCTGCTTCCGCTTGAAGCATTACAATGAAGTGCAAGATGTGCCGCTTGATGACAGCGACTTTTTAAACATGCTGCATCGCATCGGGGAGTCGAAGGCGCTGGTTGTCAACATCGTCGACATTTTCGATTTCAACGGCAGCTGGATTCCTGGCTTGCCGCGGTTTGCGGCTGAAAATCCGATTTTGCTCGTCGGCAACAAGGCAGATTTATTGCCGCGGTCGGTCAAATACCCGAAGCTGCTGCGCTGGATGCGCCGCATGGCGGAAGAGCTCGGGCTGCGTCCGGTGGATGTCTGCCTTGTCAGCGCAGCGAAAGGAATCGGCATGGCGAAGGTGATGGAGGCGATCGACCGCTATCGCGAGGGCGGCGATGTCTATGTCGTCGGCTGCACAAACGTCGGCAAGTCGACGTTCATCAACCGGATCATTGAAGAAGCGACCGGCAAAGGGAATGTGATTACTACGTCATATTTCCCTGGCACGACGCTGGATATGATCGAAATCCCGCTTGAGGGCGGGGCGACGTTGTATGATACGCCAGGGATCATCAACCATCACCAAATGGCGCACTTTGTCGATGCGCGCGATTTGAAAATCATTACGCCAAAGCGGGAAATCCATCCGCGCGTTTATCAGCTCAACGAAGGGCAGACGCTCTTTTTCGGCGGCTTGGCCCGCCTCGATTACATCAAAGGCGGGCGCCGCTCGTTCGTTTGCTATATGGCCAACGAACTGACGGTTCACCGGACAAAGTTGGAAAAAGCCGACGCCCTTTACGCCAACCAGCTCGGCGATTTGCTCTCACCGCCAAGCAAGCGCTATGCCGCTGAGTTTCCGCTGCTTGTGCCGCGCTCGTTGTCGGTCAAAGAGCGGAAGACAGACATCGTCTTTTCCGGTCTCGGCTGGGTGACGTGCAACGACCCGGGCGCTCAGCTCGTCGTCCATGCTCCGAAAGGGGTCGACGTGTTTATTCGCCAATCGTTGATTTAAGACAATGTGGGAGGGGAGAACGATGGAAAAGGTATACGGGTTGATCGGGTTTCCCGTCGAGCACTCGCTGTCGCCGCTCATGCATAACGATGCGTTCGTCCGCTTGGGCATTCCGGCGCGCTATCATTTGTTTTCCGTCGAACCGGAGCAAGTCGGCGCGGCGATCGCCGGCGTGCGGGCGCTCGGCATCGCTGGGGTGAATGTGACAATCCCGCACAAACCGGCGGTCATTCCGTTTTTGGATGAAGTGGACGAGCAGGCGCGCCGCATCGGGGCGGTCAATACGATCGTCAACGACAACGGCCGGCTCGTCGGCTATAATACGGATGGCCCCGGCTATGTAAAGGCGCTGGAAGAAGAAATGGACGTCTCCCTTGACGACCGGCGCATTTTGGTGATCGGCGCCGGCGGCGGGGCGCGCGGCATTTACTTTTCCCTGCTGTCGACGGCAGCCGAGCGCATCGATATTGCCAACCGGACGGTGGAAAAGGCGGAGCGGCTCGTCCGCGAAGGGGATGCGCGCCGCTCGGCGTATTTTTCGCTCGCCGAGGCCGAAAAACGGCTGGCCGAATACGATATTATTATCAATACCACTTCTGTCGGCATGCATCCGCATGTCGAGGCGCAGCCGCTTTCCCTTGAACGGCTGCGTCCAGGGGGGATCGTTTCCGATATTATTTACAACCCAATGGAAACGAAATGGTTAAACGAAGCGAAAGCGCGCGGCGCCCGCGTGCAAAACGGCGTCGGCATGCTCGTATACCAGGGGGCGCTCGCGTTTGAAAAGTGGACCGGCCAATGGCCGGATGTCAACCGGATGAAACAGCTTGTCATCGAAGCGTTGAGGAGGTAAGATATGTTAACTGGAAAACAAAAACGGTTTTTGCGCGCCCAAGCTCACCATTTAAAGCCGATTTTTCAAGTCGGCAAAGGCGGCGTGACGGAAGCGATGACCGAACAAATCGCAGCGGCGCTCGAGGCGCGCGAGTTGCTGAAAGTAAGCGTTTTGCAAAACTGTGAGGAAGACCGCTGCACCGTCGCCGAGCAGCTCGCGGCGGGAACAGGGGCGGAAGTCGTGCAAGTGATCGGCAACACGATCGTTTTGTACAAAGAATCGAAAGAGCATAAACAAATCGTCCTGCCTGACTGACAACGGGGGCGGCTACGGCAGGCGGCAGGGGGAAGGAAGATGGGAAAAATCGGGATTTTCGGCGGCACGTTTGATCCGCCCCATTACGGTCATTTGCTCATGGCGAATGAAGTGCTTGATGCTCTTCGATTGTCAGAAATTTGGTTTCTGCCCAACCGCATTCCTCCCCATAAGCAGCACGAACAAGTGACGAAAAGCGAAGACCGTTTGCGCATGCTCGAGTTGGCCGTGGCCGGCCATCCGCGCTTTCACATTGAGACGATCGAGCTTGAACGGGAAGGGCCTTCGTATACGTATGATACGATCCGGCAACTCGTCGCGATGCATCCCAATGACGAGTTTTATTTCATCATCGGTGCGGATATGGTCGAATATTTGCCGAATTGGCACCGCATCGATGAGCTCATTGGGTTGGTGACGTTCGTCGGCGTCAAGCGGCCGGGGTTTTCAATGGAAACGCCGTATCCGGTCATCGAGGTCGAAGCGCCGCAGTTTGCTGTTTCGTCTTCGCTCATTCGCGAGCGGGTGCGAAACGGGCAGACGATTCGCTACCTCGTGCCGGAAGGGGTCAGACTTTATATCGAGGAGAAGGGGCTATATGGAGCGAGGACAGGCGTTAATGATCGTGAAACAACAGCTGACGGAGCAGCGCTACGAACATACGCTTGGCGTTGTCGAAACCGCCGTTAAGCTCGCCAAGCAATACGGCGCTGACGCAAAAAAGGCGGAACTGGCGGCGATTTTCCATGACTATGCAAAATTCCGCCCGGTCGAGGAAATGAAACAAATCATTTTGGCGCAAAATATGCCCAACGATTTGCTTGCTTACAACAGCGAGCTTTGGCATGCGCCCGTCGGCGCCTATTTAGTGAAGACGGAAGCCGGCATTGACGACCCGGAAGTGTTGGATGCCATTCGCTACCATACATCCGGGCGCGCCGGGATGACGCTGCTTGAAAAAATCATTTACTTAGCCGATTATATTGAACCGGGGCGGCGTTTCCCCGGCGTTGATGAAGTAAGGCTCCTAGCGGAAGAAGACCTCAACCGGGCGCTGTTGCAGGCGGTGAAAAACACGATCGCGTTTTTGCTTGAGAAGCGCCAGCTCATTTATCCAGACACGATTCATGCGTACAATTCACTCGTGCGTGAAGTGAAGGGGGAAGCAAAACGGTGACGGAACAAGAGGCATTGCAGCTTGTCGTCCGCGCGGCGGATGACAAAAAGGCGGAGCAGATCGTCGTCCTCAACATGAAAGGCATTTCGCCGGTCGCCGATTATTTTGTCATTTGCCACGGCAATTCGGACAAACAAGTGCAAGCGATCGCCCGCGAAATTCAAGACCAAGCGGAGGAACACGGCCTAGCGGTGAAGCGGGTCGAAGGGTTCCATGAGGCGAAATGGGTGCTCGTTGATTTGGGCGATATCGTCGTTCACGTCTTCGCCAAAGATGAGCGCGATTATTACAACCTCGAGCGCCTTTGGGGAGACGCCCCGACCGAAGACGTCGCGGCTGTGCTGCAGCCATGACGTACGGCCGCTTTGCCGATTGGTATGACGCGCTCATGGCCGAGGCGCCGTACGACGCATGGCAATCGTTTGTCGAGCGGGCCTTCGCCCGCTACTCCCAAAGGCCCGGCAGACGGGTCGTTGACATCGGCTGCGGGACGGGGGAGCTTGCCATTCGCCTCGCCAAGGCGGGATGGCAAGTGTCGGGCGTTGACTTGTCCGAGCATATGCTTGCTATCGCCCAGGCGAAAGCCGGAGCGGCGGGCGTCGATGTGCCGTTTTTCGAACAAAACATGGCGGAGCTCGACGGGTTTTCTGATTTGGATGGCGCCTTCATTTTTTGCGATGCGCTGAACTATTTGACAGGCGAAGAGGATGTCAAGCGGACGTTCGCCGCCGTCTATCGCGCCCTTGGCGGCGGCGGGCTGCTTTTGTTTGACGTCCATTCCGTCTACAAAACGGACGTTTTGTTTCGCGATGCGGTGTTTGCGGATCAAGACGAGGACATCAGCTACATATGGACATGCCATCCACTTGACTGGCCGCACAGCGTCGGGCATGAATTAACCTTTTTCGTCCGCCGCGGCGCCCTTTATGAGCGCTATGACGAATGGCACGAACAGCGCACGTTCGAGCGCGCCGCCTATGAGCAATGGCTTTATGACGCCGGTTTCGAAGTGCTTGAGGTGACCGCTGACTTCACCGATGCGCCCCCGACCGAAACGGCGGAGCGCTTGTTTTTTGTCGCGCGGAAGCGGTGAGCCGGAATAGACAAAAAAGAAGGCGCTGTTGCCAATGGTGTATTTGAGATGCTTGAACACCGCTCGAAATAGGGCAAAAAGAGGAAAAAGAGCCGGAGGGCTCTTTTTTTTGAAATTATATTGGTTGAGAAGGATTATAAGGCTTATTTGTCGAAATATAACGATTGCAATTAGACAATCCGAAAACAGCTCAACAGCCGTAGTTTGCCTCTATAGCAACAATGTTGCACCCAGCCACAAAGCCGGATGAGGATGGAAACGATAGCCCCTAGCTGAAGAAGCCAGGGGTAACTTTTTTGCCAAACAAAGCAGGAATTTACCGTTCCGCGTCGAATTAAACTTATGAAAACTGTTGCTTCACCTTCTCCACATCTTCTTTAAACTTCTCATGTGTTTTCGCCAGCACTTCTTCAAAGACGCCGTTCATTCGTTGTTCCAGCACAGCGATTCCTTCCCCGGTAATGCCGCCTTTGACGCATACTTTTTCCTGCAACGTTGGCAATGTGTACAGATTCCGCTTGAGCAGTTCCCCAAGGCCGATGATCATATCGGTCGCCAGCATCGTCGCTTGTTCTTTCGTGATGGCGGTTTTGGCCGTCGCGGCGTTGATGAAGCGCTGAAGCAAATAGCTGAAAAACGCCGGGCCGCAGCTTGAGATGTCGGAGGCGACGCGGGTGATGGCCTCGTCGATGTACACCGGCGAGGCGATGCGCCGGAGAAGATCATCGATCGTTTGCCGGCAATCGGCCGAACAGCGTGATCCAAACGTGACAAGGATGCTGCCGGAGAGCGCCCGGTTCGCAATGCTCGGGATGGCGCGCACGACTTGGCAAGGGACGGCCGCTTCAAGCTGTTCGACGCTGATGGGGCTTGTGATCGATACGAGGCAATGTTCATTTGTCCAGCACGTGGTCAGTTGCTGCAATAATGGGTGGATGTCGAACGGTTTGATGCATAAAAAGATGACGTCGGATTGTTTGACGACTTCTGCCGCATCGGCAGCCACCTTGATTCCGGGATATGCGTGTTGTATGGCAAACGCTTTGGCAAGCGTGCGGTTCGTAATGACCAGTTCATTCTCTTTGACGGCGCCGGAGTCGAGGAACGCTTCGATTAAAATGGTGCCCATATTCCCCGTGCCGATGACGCCGATGTTCATGTATTGTCCCCCCTCCCGGTTTTGTTCGCCGGAATTCTCTTTTTCGATATGTATGAGCAAAATGCTTGATTTATGACTGGAAACGGAAAGGATGGGACGTATGTGGGAACAGGTGCAGGAGCTTGGAAAACGGTATGGAAAAGTGGGAGTGCTTTTGCTGTTTGCCGCGGCGGCGGGGTTGTGGGTGTTTCGTCATCCGACGGATGAAAAGGGGCAAGTCGTCTTGCCGGCGGCTGAAACCGATGCCGCCCAGCCGGAAGCAAAAAAGGAAGAAGCGCCAAAGACCGCTGTGGTGGATGTGAAAGGGGCGGTCGCGAAACCAGGGGTGTACGAGGTGGCGGCGGACGCCCGCATCCGCGATGTCATCGCCCTAGCCGGCGGATTAACGGACGAGGCGGATGAAACGAAAGTCAATCTGGCGGCAAAAGTGCGCGATGAAATGATGATTTACGTGCCGGCAAAAGGCGAGGCCGCTCCTGCGTCGGAAACAACCGGTGCCGCGCCGAAAGATGAAGCGGGAAGCGGGCCGCAAGTGGCGATCAATACGGCGACGGAAGAGGAGTTGATGCAGCTTCCCGGCATTGGACCGGCGAAGGCAAAAGCGATCATCGCTTATCGCGAGGAACACGGGCCGTTTCAGCGGGCGGAAGACTTGTTGAATGTGACCGGAATCGGCGAAAAAACGTTGGAGAAATTGAAACCGTATTTGCTTGTGCCGTAAATGAGGGGAGAGCGAAGCGTTTCTCGTTTATGGGCGGATCGGGGTTGACGCGGACGTTTTTCGACGTTGACGGGGGCAGGCGGCGGCCGGTAGACTAAAAGTATGGAAACG
Source organism: Geobacillus jurassicus NBRC 107829 (assembly GCF_001544315.1). Taxonomy (GTDB): domain Bacteria; phylum Bacillota; class Bacilli; order Bacillales; family Anoxybacillaceae; genus Geobacillus; species Geobacillus jurassicus. Next base: position 4,658 of record NZ_BCQG01000008.1, on the reverse strand, counting down.
AGCGGAGGGACGTAAAATGGAACGAATCACGTGGGATCAATACTTTATGGCGCAAAGCCATTTGTTGGCTCTGCGCAGCACGTGCACAAGGCTCGCGGTCGGAGCGACGATTGTGCGCGACAAACGCATCATCGCCGGCGGGTACAACGGGTCGATCGCTGGCGGCGCCCATTGCATCGATGAGGGGTGCTACGTCATTGATGGGCATTGTGTGCGGACGATTCACGCGGAAATGAACGCCATTTTGCAATGCGCCAAGTTCGGCGTCCCGACAGAGGGGGCGGAGATGTATGTCACCCATTTTCCATGTTTGCATTGCTGCAAGGCGATCATTCAAAGCGGCATCCGCGCGGTCTATTATGCGCAAGACTACAAAAACCATCCGTACGCCTTGGAGCTGTTTGCCCAAGCCGGCGTCCGGCTCGTGCAAGTGCCGTTGAAAACGGATGTGTTCGCCTTGCTTTCCGGTGGAGGGGAAGCATGAAAGGACAAGCTGTCTATCCCGCCGCGGCGGCGCTGCTTGCCGTGGCGGCCGCCTCCCCATCCAAAACCTCGTTTCTTCTCCTTGTCGTTTATCTCCTTCTTCTTTTCATCCGCCGGCCGCACTGTTTCCTGCCTTCTTTGGCTGCAGCTGCCCTCTTTTTTGTCTATTTTCTCATCGTTGACCATCATAACCAAACGTCCCTTTCTGGCGGCCGCCATTCGCTTTCCATCCGTTTTTCCGCCGCGCCGGCGATCGACGGAGACCGGTTGCAGGCGGCCGTTCAAGCTGGCAAGGAGCGGGTGCAGCTCCGTTACACCATTCGCACGGTCGCGGAAAAAGAAGCGTTGCGAGCGCACCTCATGCCAGGGACGGTATGCCGCGTCAGCGGAACGCTTGAGCGCCCGATGCCGGCCAGCGATCCGTATGCGTTTGATTACCGCCGCTATTTGTACCGCCACCGCATTCATTGGCTCTTTCTCGCCGAGGAGATCGATCTTTCCGCTTGCGTGCGCGTCCGTCCAACCATCGTCGAGCGGCTTGAGGCGATTCGCGAAGCCGGCGTTCGCCGGATTGAAGCCCGGTTTCCGCCGGAAGCGGCCGGCATTGCCGCTGCGCTCATTTATGGCGAACGCCGCTCGCTGGATGAGGCGGTGCTTGACGGCTACCAGCGGCTCGGGCTCATCCATTTGTTGGCGATTTCCGGCGGCCATGTCACCTTGCTTGTCGGCGCCGCATTTGCCGCTGCCATTCGGTTTGTGACGCGCGAGGCGGCCGTGCTCGCCTTGCTTGCTCTATTGCCTATGTATGCGGTGCTCGCCGGCGCTTCGCCGTCGGTGTTGCGCGCCTGTGCGACAGGAATGATTGTATTGGCCGTCCAGTGGAAAAAAGGAACAATCCATCCGCTTGATGCGTTGAGTTGGACAGCGTTGGCGCTGCTCGTCTTTGATCCATATATGGTTTGGGATGTCGGCTTTCAACTATCGTTCATTGTCACGTTCGTCCTTCTTGTTCATTTCCCTGTGTCCGTCTCCGTTCGTTCGCCGCTTGGGCGTCTGTTTCAGACAGCGCTTGCCGCTCAGCTCGCCGCGCTGCCGGTTTTGCTTTACCATTTTTATGAAGTTTCTGTTTGGAGCGTAGGACTCAATGTCTTCTTTGTCCCTTGGTATTCATTTGTCATCTTGCCGCTCGCTTTTCTATCCGCGGTTTTTCCCTTTTCTCCACTCATTTGGCTGTTTAGCCGTCTCATTGAGCTGACGGACGCCGTTGTCCATTTTTTCTCGGCCGATCACCCGTTTATGCTTGTGCTTGGCCGTCCGGGGCCGTGGTGCTTAGCTGGCTATTTGGCGGCTGTCATGGCGGCGTTTTTGGATTGGGAGCGCGGACGAGCGCTCCGCGGATTGGCGGCGGTGACGGCGGCCATGGCGCTTCAGCTCGTCGTGCCGTATATTGATCCAAAAGGCGAGGTGACGGTGTTGGATGTCGGGCAAGGCGACTGCATTTACATTGAGCTTCCTTATCGAAAAGCAGTTTATCTCATTGACACCGGAGGGACGCCGGAACGGGCGCAGGAATCATGGCGCAGGCGGTCGCGGCGGTTTGCTGTCGGCCGCGATGTCGTCATGCCGTTTTTAAAAGCGCAAGGGGTGCGAACGATCGATAAGCTCATATTGACGCACGATGATGCCGACCATATCGGGGCCGCGCCTGAGGTGCTCGAAGCGGTCAAAGTGAAGGAAATTGTCACAAGCCCGAGGGCGCTGCCGCGCGTCCAAAAGATGGCGCGCCCGTTTCCCGTGCCGGTCAAAGCGGCTGTGCGGGGAGAACAGTGGAAGAAGGGGGGCGTGCTGTTTTCTGTGCTCCATCCGGAAGAGGGGAACATCGAGGATAATAACGGTTCGCTTGTGTTGCTCGTTCGCCTCGGCGGGTTGACGTGGCTGTTTGCCGCGGATATCGAGGAAGAGGCGGAGCAAGCGCTCATCCGCGCGTATCCAATGTTGCGCGTCGATGTATTGAAAGTCGCCCACCACGGCAGCAAAACGTCGACAACCGAGCCGTTTTTGCAAGCAGTCAAGCCGCGGGCGGCCGTTATTTCCGTCGGCCGCTACAACCGCTATGGGCATCCGTCCCCCGAAGTGCTCATGCGGCTAAAGCGCCAACGGGTGATCGTTTGGCGGACGGATGAAAGCGGGGCCATTCGCTATGTGTATGATGAAAATGGTGGAACCTTTCAGGTGATGAAACCATAAGATGTAGTGCGCAAAAAATAAGGATTGCTTATGCAAGCAATCCTTATCGGCCAAAAAATTCGATTAGCGTTGCGATGATGAACATCGTGGCGAAAAAGCCAAACGATACGATGAATCCGACGGCGGAATCGACGGCGTCATTGCGTTGGCTTTGCACTTCCTTTTCGAATACGTTCATCGTTTTCCCCCTCCTCGTGCAATCATTTTTAGTATAGACGAAAACGTACAAAAAATCTACCACCGCTCGCTTCTTTTCCTTCCTTGACAACAGTTGACACAAATACTTTCCAACGGCCGGGAAAACATAAAAATAACCCGTTGGCAAATAAGGTCCTAGGACTTATTTGCCAGCGTTTATATAAAGGGGAACCGGTTTTTTCGGCAGCCGGTTCCCTTGTAAAATGGCGAAAAACAGTGTATCTTTCTAGCAGAAACATTGCTAGGGAATGGAGACGGGAACATGCTGGAACGCGTATGGGGAAACATCGAAAAACGGAATTTTTCTCCCCTCTATTTATTATACGGCAGCGAGCCGTTTTTATTAATGGAAACGTATGATCGATTGGTGAACGCGGCGCTTGGCGATGAGGAGCGGGAGTGGAACTTGGCTGTGTACGACTGCGAGGAAACGCCGGTGGAGGCGGCGTTGGAGGAGGCCGAGACGGTGCCGTTTTTCGGCGAGCGGCGCGTCATTCTCATCAAGCATCCGTATTTTTTCGCCGCGGAAAAGGAGAAGGAGATCGAGCATGACTTGGCGAAGCTGGAGGCGTACTTGAAGGCGCCGGCGCCGTTTTCGATCGTCGTCTTTTTGGCGCCGTACGACAAGCTCGATGAGCGGAAAAAAATTACGAAGCTCGCTAAAGAGCATAGCGAAGTCGTCATCGCCGCCCCGCTTGCCGAAGCAGAGCTGCGCGCCTGGGTGCGGCGCCGGATCGAGAGCGAAGGGGCGCAAGCAAGCGATGAGGCCATCGACGTTTTGTTGCGGCGGGCCGGGACGCAGCTTTCCGTCTTGGCGAATGAAATTGACAAGCTGGCGCTGTTTGCCGGGCCGGGCGGAACGGTCGAGGCGTCGGTTGTTGAACGGCTTGTCGCCCGCACGCCGGAAGAAAACGTGTTTGTGCTGGTCGAGCAAGTGGCGAAGCGCGATATTCCGTCGGCGCTGCAGACGTTTTACGATCTGCTTGAGAACAATGAGGAGCCGATCAAAATTTTGGCGTTGCTTGCCGGCCATTTCCGCTTGCTTTCGCAAGTGAAATGGCTCGCTTCGATAGGCTACGGGCAGGCGCAAATCGCTTCGGCTCTCAAGGTGCATCCGTTCCGCGTCAAGCTTGCCCTTGCCCAAGCCGCCCGCTTCTCTGACGGGGAGCTTGCGGAGGCGATCAATGAGCTCGCTGCCGCCGATTATGAAGTGAAAAGTGGGGCGGTCGATCGCCGGCTGGCTGTCGAGTTGCTTCTGATGCGCTGGGGCGCCCGTCCGGTGCAGGCGGAGCGCCATGGCCGGCGGTGAACAAAAGAGGCAATAAAAAACGACCTGGCGCCAGGTCGTTTTTGATTAGGAAGCTTGGATGCTGTTCAATTTTTTTGCTAAGCGCGATTTTTGCCGGCTGGCGGCGTTTTTATGGATAAGGCCTTTGCTTGCAGCTTTGTCTAATTTTTTCGACGCGATAATGAATGCCTCGCGCGCTTTTTCTACATCTTTCAATTCGACGAGCGCTTCAAATTTTTTGATCGCTGTGCGCATGGCCGATTTCATCGAGGCGTTGTGAGCCCGACGTTTTTCGCTCGTTTTCGCGCGTTTGATCGCTGATTTGATGTTAGCCATGTTCGTTCACCTCCGTTACCGTTCCTATTCTCACTGTGAACAACAGGAAGAACAAGTGTTATTCTATCAAACGCGTTTTGATTATGCAAGAGTGTTCAAGCGAAAA
>NZ_BCQG01000007.1 GCF_001544315.1 Geobacillus jurassicus NBRC 107829 | reverse complement strand
AGTGTTTTTGACCTGCTTGTTTCATGAAATCACCGGTCTTCTAGAAAACTGGTGAAAGTCATTTTTTCTAAATCGACTGTTCTTGAGTGGAGAGAAGAGCAACATTTATAAGGTTTCTCAATTTGAGAAATGCCATTGTTGAGCCGCATTTCCTGTTAAATCACCAGCCTCCTAGATCATTGGTTTTGCAAAAAACGAAGCAGTTCATCCGCTTGATTGCCGACGAGCGCGATCAGCTGTTCAAACATGGCGTCGCGCTCGAGGTCAAGTTCAATGATGCGCTTCGCTAGTTCGAGTGCTTGTTTGTCCATGGCGGCGTCCTCCTTCCATGGTGTGGGTGGGATGGAATCGCTCATATTCGCGGCGCAGTTCGGCCATCGTCCACTCTTCGAGCCGCTCGCGGTCGGCGGCTAAGCCGAACTGCATCAGCCGTTCGATGTAAAACTGCTTTTTCTTCCGCACTGCGCTTCGCATCCAAGTTCCCATTCATCTCCCTCCCTGTTTTTACCTTTACGATATCATCTTTTTCTTCAGTCTACAGCGAACGTGTTAAGCTCATTTACAGGAAATTTAAAAAATATGTTAATTTTATTTACAAAAGTTAGCGAAGAATCGTTATTTTTTGTATAATTACGTTAGAAAAAGTAACGTACTGAGGTGAGGAAAATGGTTGCTCATCCGCAAGAGGATCATTACAAATATAAAAAAGTCATTTCGATCGGTGTCGTCAGCGAACTGACCGGGCTGTCGCAGCGACAAATTCGTTATTACGAGGAACGGAAGCTTGTGTTCCCTGACCGTTCCAAAGGAATTCGCAAATATTCGTTCGCCGATGTGGAACAGTTGATGAGAATCGCCAACCAACGCGAGGAAGGTGTATCGACTTGGGAAATCCGCCAGGAGATGACGAAAGAGCTGCGCGAGCGGATGTTAAAAGGGCAAATGAATGCGCATTTTCGGATGCGTTCCTGAAAGGTTGTTTCGCATACAGAAGACCGCTAGGCTGCATGCCGGTGTGGTGCAACCAGCAGCGTTGCCGACTGGGGATAATGGGCAGAGAGATCCATAGGTATTTGCGCGCATAGCAAGTCTGTGCGCGCTGTTTTTTTGGCTGCACGATTAAAGGGCGGAAATTAAAAATATTAATCTTTTTCATTAAATGACTAGACAAATAAAATTAAATGTATATAATTTAAATTGAAAACGATATCATTTGTTTAACTAAATGCAAAGGGGAGGAATGAACGATGAAGCGGATTTTGCTGGCGTGCAGTTCTGGGATGTCGACAAGCTTGTTAGTGATGAAAATGCAGGAGTACGCCAAATCCATCGGTGAGGAGGCAGAAATTTGGGCGGTCGGCCAAGATCAGGCGAAAAAAGAGATGGCCAAAGCCGATGTCGTCCTTATTGGTCCACAAATGAGCTTCTTGAAAGAGGAATTGCAAAAAGAAGCGCAAAAATACGGGATTCAAGTTGATGTCATTGACATGGTGGCTTACGGAATGGCGGATGGCAAAAAAGTTTACGAGCAGGCATTAAAATTGATGGAGGACAAGTGAGATGGAAAAAATCGATCTCAGTCAACTGACGAATGAACAAGTTGCTTTCCAGTTGATTTTGCATAGCGGCAATGCTCGCAGCAAAATCGTCCAAGCCATCCGCGAATATCGGGCGGGCCAAACTAGGGAGGCGGAACGGCTGATCCAAGAAGCAGAACAAGATTTAAGCGTCGCCCACGATGTTCATTTTCAGCTCATTCAAAAAGAAGCGGGCGGAGAAGAAACAAATCTTACGTTGCTTCTTATGCATGCGGAAGACCATGTCATGTCAACGCTGGCGATGAAAGAAATTGTAAAAGAAATGCTTGCGCTGTTGAAAGAACGAAATCTATAAAAGGGGGGCTGCTTGATGAGCCAAACATTATTTGAAAAATTAAGCAAAGTGCTCGTTCCGATCGCAGGAAAGTTGAACAATAGCCGTTATTTGCAAGTGTTGCGCGACGCGTTTATGTTGGCGTTTCCGTTGACGATTTTCGGTTCGATCGCGGTCGTCATCGCCAACTTGCCGTTTTTGGACAAGGTGATGAGTGAAAACAGCCTCAATACGCTCAAAGAGATGCTCGGTGTTGCACCAAATGCAACAATGGGCGTGATGACGATTTTCGTCGTGTTTGGCATTGGCTACTATTTATCGAAAAGTTATGAAGTCGAAGGGATTTTCGGCGGTGCGATCGCTTTAGCTTCTTTTCTCTTGTTGACGCCATTCGTTTTGCAGGTTGAAGGGAAAGAGGCTGTGCAAGGAGTCATCCCACTCGACCGCCTAGGGGCGAAAGGGATGTTTCTTGGCATGATTACCGCATTTGTCGCTGGGGAAATTTACCGGAAGATTGTGCAAAAAAATATTACAATCAAAATGCCGGCCGGGGTGCCGCCGGCGGTTGCGAAGTCGTTTGCGGCGTTGATTCCGGCGGTGGTCACCCTGACCTTCTTCCTCGTCGTCAATATCATTGTAACACAAATTTTTAAAACAAACATGCATGATGTCATTTACAACGCAGTGCAGGCTCCGCTTATTGGGCTGGGAAGCGGCATTGTTCCAACGCTCATCGCGATTTTTGTCACGCAAATTTTATGGTTTTTTGGCCTCCACGGGCAAATCATCATCAACTCGGTGATGGATCCGATTTGGAACACACTGTCGCTCGAAAACTTAAATGCGTATACGAAAACGGGGGAAGTTCCGCATGTCGTCAGCAAACAGTTCATTGAAATTTACACGGTTGGCATGGGCGGAACGGGAATGACGCTTGCTGTCATTTTTGCCATCTTGCTCTTTATGAAGAGCAAGCAAATGAAGCAGGTGGCCAAGCTCGGGCTCGGACCGGGAATCTTTAACGTCAATGAGCCGATTATTTTCGGTTTGCCGGTCGTGATGAATCCGCTCGTCATCGTCCCGTGGATTTTGGCGCCGATGGTCGTCACGTTGGTGACGTATTTGGCGATGTCCTCAGGCCTTGTGCCGCCGCCCAACGGTGTAGCAGTGCCATGGACGGTGCCGATTTTCATCAACGGCATTATGGCGACGAACTCGCTGGCCGGCGGATTGCTGCAAGTGGTCAACTTCTTGATTGTGCTTGTCATTTGGTTCCCGTTCTTAAAATTCATTGACCGGATGAACTTGCAAAAGGAGAGAGAAGAGGAACAAGCCGCCACGAAAAGCGCATCATAACGATACAGCAAACGGGGTGAATCACGATGGAACAACAATCGAAGCAACCAATCACCTATCGCTTCCCTGCCGGATTTTGGTGGGGAAGTGCGACATCCGCGACGCAAATCGAAGGAGCGGCAAACGAAGGCGGGAAAGGGAAAAACATTTGGGATCATTGGTATGAACAAGAGCCTCATCGCTTTTTTCATGGCGTCGGCCCAGAGGTGACATCCGATTTTTATCATCGCTACAAAGAGGATATTGCTTTAATGAAGGAGATCGGCCATAATTCATTTCGGTTTTCTATTTCATGGTCGCGTTTGATTCCGGACGGGGCCGGTGAGGTCAATCCAGAGGCGGTGCGGTTTTACAACGCGGTCATCGATGAATTGCTGGCAAACGGGATCGAGCCGTTTGTGAATGTATACCATTTTGATATGCCGCTGGCGATGCAAAACATGGGGGGATGGGAGAATCGCCAAGTTGTCAATGCTTATGCCCGCTATGCAAGCCTTTGTTTTCGACTGTTTGGCGATCGGGTGAAAAAATGGTTTACGCACAATGAACCCATTGTCCCCGTAGAAGGCGGGTATTTGTATGATTTCCACTATCCGAATGTAGTTGACTTTCGCCGCGCCGTGCAGGTGGCTTACCATACGATGATCGCCCATGCCAAAGCGGTTGCCGCCTTCCGCAAAGCAGCGATACCGGGCGGAAAGATCGGCATTATTTTGAATTTAACGCCGTCTTATCCGCGCAGCCAACATCCGGCTGATGTGAAAGCGGCGCATATTGCTGATTTGTTGTTTAACCGCAGCTTCCTCGATCCCGCGGTGAAAGGAGAGTACCCGCAAGATTTGATTGAGCTGTTGGCTGAACACGGCTTTTTGCCAGTGACGGAAGCGGGTGATCGCGAACTCATCAAAGAAAATACGATTGATTTGCTTGGCATCAACTACTATCAGCCGCGCCGCGTCAAGGCGAAAGAATATATGCCCAATCCGGATGCCCCGTTTTTGCCGGAACGGTTCTTCGATTATTATGCCATGCCGGGGCGGAAAATGAACCCGTATCGCGGTTGGGAGATTTATGAAAAAGGCATTTATGATATTTTAATCAATATCAAGGAAAACTATGGAAACATTGAGTGCTTTATTTCCGAAAACGGCATGGGCGTCGAAGGGGAAGAACGGTTCCGTGATGAAAACGGCATGATTCATGACGATTATCGGATTGAATTCATTCGCGAGCATTTAAAATGGGTGCATCGCGCCATCGAAGAAGGAGCCAATGTGAAAGGCTATCACCTTTGGACGTTCATGGACAACTGGTCGTGGACCAATGCCTATAAAAACCGGTACGGATTGGTCGCTGTTGACCTGGACAATCATTTGAAACGGACGATCAAAAAGAGCGGCTACTGGTTGAAAACAGTGGCGGAAAACAATGGATTTTAAGTGAAAGAAAAGGCGTCCCGGGCAGCGGGGCGCTTTTTGTCGGTCGGGAAAACAGGACGGCGAGGCGAGAGCAGTGAAGGAGAAAGCCACATTGGCTATTGTACAACCAGATGATTGTTCGTACAATGAAAATAAGACAAATGGCGAGGGATGAAAACGATGCCGAAATATGAGCAAATTTCTAACGAAATACGTAGACGAATTAAAGAGGGAGTGTATTCCCCAGATGAGCCGATTCCTGATGAAATCTCGCTCGCCGAGGAGTTTGGCTGCAGCCGGATGACCGTGAAACGAGCGCTTGATGTGCTCGTATCCGAAGGGCTGTTGTATCGAAAGCGCGGCCATGGCACGTTTATTGTCAAATCGGCCATGCTTGACGGGCTTGTCAACGTTGTCAGCAACGAAACACTTGGCTTGACGAGTTTATTGAAGGGGCGAAAGGTGACAAGCAAAATCATTACGTTCGAAGTATTGTTTCCATCCGATGAAGTAGCGGCCCATTTGTGCATCGACATGAACACACCGGTGTACCACTTAATCCGGCTGCGCAATGTCGATGGGGAGCCGTACGTCATTGAACGGACGTATATGCCCGTCCATTTGATTCCAGGACTCAATGAAACGGTGCTTCATGGTTCGATTTATCGTTACATCACTCAGGAGCTCGGCTTAACGATTGCGGGGTCGCACCGAAAGATCCGCGCGGATAAGCCGAATGAGCTTGATCGTCAATACTTGCAATGCGCGCCCGACGATCCGGTGTTGGAATTGGAGCAGGTTGGTTTTTTGAACAATGGAGAGCCGTTCGAATATTCGTTTTCTCGCCATCGGTATGACAAGTTCGTATTTGTCACCGTCAGCACCCGCCGCTAAATGGCGCCTGTCTCATGTGAGCGTGAAGGCAGGCGCGTTTTGTTGTTCATGGCGTTCTTTTCGCTCTAAACGCCTTGCGATGCAAGAAGCAAATCTCCCTTCAAGGCACGTTTTCTCCTAGTATCTCAAGAAACCGCTGCGGCGCTTGATCAGCCGGAACGGCGGCTAAAAACCGCTCGTACAGGGCAAGCGCTGGGTCGGTGGCCGAAAGGGCGCGATGGTATTCATCGACCCTGGCAAGGCAGCGGGCAAGCGCCGGCGAACGGAGGACGGAGACAATGGCTTCCGACAGCGACGGCAGCGACCGCCAATGGCGGAAATCGAAAATAAGCCCGTCGTTGCATAAGAGGCGGAAGTTCATTTCCTCTTGTCCCGGCAACATGGCGTAAATGAATGCCGGTTTTCGCTTGCGGAGGCATTCACTTAGGGTGACACCGCCCGGCTTCGTGAGCACAAAATCGACCTCATCATAAAGGGCGCTCATTGCCTTGGGAGATGTAATATAACGGAGAGGGAGAAGGCGCGGATGGTTTTTCTTCCTCAACCGCTCATATAGCTGTTCGTTTGTGCCGCATAACACAAAGTAGTCGACCGGATCATTCGGTGCGATTTTACGCAACAGCTGTTCCCAACCACCAAGGCCGAGGCTGCCGCCGCAAATGAGGCCGGTGTAGCGGGAGCGCACGGGCAGCGGCGCTGGCGGTGGAGCGGTGAACACCGGGTGAACCGGAATGCCGGTGACGACAATTCTCTCGCTCGGAACCCCTGTTTCCAACAAAGTGGTCTTCATGGCTGGATGGCCGATAAAATGGACATCAATGGCCGTTTTCCCCCATAAGTTATGGACAAAATAATCCGTATACACGTTGACGATGGGAACGTCGATGTCTCCGCGCTGCTTAAGAAAGTCGAGCAAATATGAGGGAAACGCATGTGTACAAATGATCAACGCCGGCTTGAGGCTGTCGATAATCTGTTTCAGATGACCGGCAAACAGCCATTCGTAAGGAGGGAACGCCGACGGTTTTCGTTTGGGGCGCAAAACAAAACGGTGGTACACTGCGCTGTACGCTTTCGGTGCGTGGCGAATGCAGCGCAAATAAAGGCGGGAAATCCACTGTTCTTTGGCGCCGAGCCGCGAGGAGAGCAATTCGATTTTTTCGCACTTCACGGTGCGGTCGATCGACCGCAGCCCTTCCGCCAGCGCCTCAGCAGCCCGATGATGGCCGGACGGAAGCTGAAGAAGCGGAAGAAAAAGCACGGTTTTCATTATGATCACAACCTACGCGCAAATTTGGAGTTCGATTTCAGTATGCGCGGCCACCCATCGGTTATACGGCAGCCTTTTTCTCCTTTTTTCCCCATTTATAAGGCGCTGTTTGCTATTCCATAATGTAAATGGGCAAAAATAATGAAAAAGAAAGGATGCCGCTAAATGAAGGACAAAGCAATGCAATGGCTGCTTTCCGCTTGGGGGGTCATTGATCCGATTTATTACGCCTGCTCCCGGCTCGAATACGCCGGCGAGGCGGCGGACGGGCGCCGGTCGATTTTCCGTGTCCGTCCGCTTCAATATAAGGGGGAGACGATCCGTCTTTCGGATGGAACAACGATTGCGGCCAACGATTGGCTGTTGAAGATTCATCTTCATAATGTCCGTCTGCTTCGTGAACTAATGCAGTATCGGAGTGATATTCAAAAAGGACGTTATATTTTTGAACAGGTGAAGACAGGACTGCCGTATGTTGCTTATCATCTTTACGATGTTAAACAAAGGATGCGAACGGCTCGGATTTGAAACAGTAGATATTGCCAATCCGCTGTACCGTTGGTTCAAGACAGCGTCACTTCTGCCGCTTATGGCCGTGGCGAAGTCTCGCGTGTCGCCGCTTAGCCGGCCGCCGAAATATTTGTTGATGTCGAAGGGAAAATTGTTTTCGTTGTACGGCTGCCATCTCATCCACTAACTCCCTCTTTCTTCTCTCCTCTATTTCACTATAATGGGTATCGAGGGAGGAGAGAAGACGATGACATTCTTTTTTGTCATTCTTGCATTCTTGTTATTGCTTGCTTTGGCCATTCGCAAAGCCCACCGCAATACGTACGAAGCGGTTTTGCATAAAGTCCAAGTTGGCAGTTCAGAGGATGGAGACGGAGTCATTCGGATTTTGCAGCTGTCTGACTTGCATCTGGAAAAACTGTCGATTTCCCCAAATGATTTATACGAAAAGTTGAAAGAAGAACTGATTGATTTGATCGCGTTAACCGGCGACTTTCTGGATCGCGAGGAAAGCATCGCCAAACTCGGCCCGTATTTGACGGCGTTGAAACAGTTAAATCCGACATATGGCATGTACGCCGTGTTTGGCAACCACGATTACGTGCTGCAAGGCGAGTCGTTCGAGCGCCTGAAAGCGACGCTTGAGGCGCACGGCTGCGTCGTCTTGCAAAACGAGACGAAAACGATCACCGTCAACGGCCAAACGGTCAATATCATCGGCATCGATGACTTTTACACAGGGCGCAGCGACATCGAAAAGGCGTACGCCGGCGTGAGAGACGGCATCAACCTCGTGTTGACGCATGATCCGGACATCGTTCCGCATATGAAAGACTATCATTTTGACTACTTGTTGTCCGGCCATTTCCACGGCGGGCAAATTCATTGGCCGAAGCCGTACCATTTGGCGAAAATGAGCAAAACGCTCACCGAGCGGAACATGATCAAAGGCTATCATGAGTGGGATGGAAAACCGTTTTATATTAACGAAGGGCTTGGGCAAACCGGGGTGAACATTCGGATCGGCTCAAAGCCGGAAGTGACGCTCCACTTGTTGGCGCTGCCTTCGGTAACGCGAAGCAGGACGGTCAAAGCTGTCTAATCGGCAGCTTTTTATTTTTTTGTGGGAAAGCGGTTTCGTAGACGCGTGCCATTATGCGCCGCGTTTTTTTTGTGTGTGGACTCGTCTCCCAGTTTGTTAGGGAAGATCAATGGCCGATTGCATAGAAAAGGAAAACAATCGCCATACTTTTTAAAGAAAGGAGTGAATGCCCAATGGAACCGTCGTGGAAAGCTCTCTTGCCGTTTTTAGTCGTCATCCCGATTTCGATTTGGACGAAGCAAGTCATCCCCGGGTTGTTTGTCGGGCTTTTGGTCGGCAGTTATCTCATGACGCCGTCCTTGCTCGGCGGGCTTCGGACGATGCTTCATTACGTCGTCGACAACTTGATGCAGACGAACAACATTCGCATCATTATTTTCTTGTATGTGTTCGCCGGTCTTGTCAGCATGATCAAATACACCGGCGGAATTAAAGGATTCGTCCATCTCGTCAGCAAAAAAGTCAAATCGGCAAAAACCGCCATGATGCTGACGTGGATTTCGACGATGGTCACGTTCAGCGATCCCGATTTTCGCATCGTCACCGTCGCGCCGATCATGAAGGCGCTGCGCAAACGGCTTGGGCTGTCGTCCCAGCAAATCGGCTTCGCCATTGAGGTGACGTCCAACCCGGTCGTCGCACTCATCCCAATCGCCACCGCGTTTGTCGGCTATATGGTGTCGGTCATCGACAAGGCGCTCGATACGGCTGGCATCGGCGTTGAGCCGTACATCGTGTACGTCCGAAGCATTCCGTTCAACTTTTTCTCGTATGCCATTATTGCTGTCGGGCTCTACTACAGTTTTTTTGTCTACTCGCGCAAAAAACAAGCGGCGGCAAGCGAAGCGCGGCAAGAGATGCCGATTCAACGCTGGAACGAGCGGCTGGAGCTCGAAATGGCGGAGGAACAGCGGCTGGATGGCGGCGAGCCGAACGAGGCGCAAGGGGAAGAAGGAGACGCGATGCAGACATGCCCGCGCGCCTATCAAAAAGAAACGCCGGTCAAGCCGTGGAATTTGATCGTTCCGCTTTCCATCGTGCTTGTGTTGACGCTGTTTTTAAGCTGGTGGGACGGCCACCGGGGGGCAAGGACGTTTTGGGAGGCGTTTTTGCAGAGCGATGCGCTCGGGGCGATGTTGGAGGCGCTTTTGTTTACCGTTATCATTACGGTCGCTTTCTTCCTTTGGCAACGATTTAAATTGAACGATTTGTTGACTCATTTTGTCAAAGGCGGCAATGAGCTCATTTCCGTCATTTTAATGCTGGCGCTCATTTGGGCGCTGTCGGCTGTGGCTGAGGACTTAGGGTTTTCGCAATACATTACGGGCCACGTCAAACAATGGATTCCACCGTTTTTTGTCGCCCCGATTTTGTTTTTGCTTGGCGCCGTCATCTCCTATTTTATCGGCTCGTCGTGGGGGACATGGGGGATGTTGATGCCGCTTGGCGTGACGCTTGCGAGCCAGTCGGGGACGAATATTTTGCCGGTCATCGGCGCCGTGTTTGCGAGCGGGACGTTCGGAGCGTTCGCCTCGCCGCTCAGCGACAATACGGTCACGCTGTGCACCATTTTGGATTTGCCGGTGATGGAATACGCGCGCACGAAGTTGATCCCATCGTTGATCGCCGCCGGCATCGCCGCCGTTTTGTTCGGCGCTACGTCATTTCTTTTGCATTAGCGCCGTTGCCGTCCTCCCCTCTTTCCATGGTAAACTAAAAGAAAAAAGGAAGAGAGGGGAACGGCGATGGGGGAGGCGGAACGGCAGCTTGACGAGCTCAGCCAATGGCAGGCGGAAGATGCGGCGGAACAGCTGGAGCAGCTGAACGAGCGGCTTGCCGCAGAGGACGCGTATTATCGCGCTGACGAGGACGAACGGGCGCGCGAACGGTATTACCGCCATCTGCCGCTTGAAGGGGATGGATTGACGTTGTTTGTCCGCTGCCATGAGCTGGTGGCGCGCACCCATAAGCGGCGGCTGCCGTATTTTTTCAGCAAGGACGAATATTTGTACACATGGGTCGACTTGCACCCCGACGGAACGGTGCGGAGCCTGTACTCCGGCGAGCGAAAAGATCCGAAAACGTTGATCGTCCAAGATGTGGAAACGATGAAGCGGCGCTATGAAGAGTTTCGCCAACTGTTGAAAAAAACGAAGCATGGATTGGGCGATGTGCGCGAGCGGGTGAAAACGATCGAGCAGCAATGGAAATTCAATGCCGAACATGTCGTGCCGCAGTCGTGGTTTGGCGCCCGCGAACCGATGAAAGGTGATTTGCATCACTTATTCGTTTGCCAGCCGGAGTGCAATACGATGCGGTCAAATTTTCCGTACGCTGATTTTCCGTTTTACAATCCGGAAGATCCCGACGAGCAAATCCAAAACCGTTGCGGCGTCGTTCATAATGGCTATTTCGAGCCGGAATACGGCAAAGGGACGGCTGCAAGGGCGATGCTGTATTTTTTGCTTCGCTACCCGAAGGCGATCGCTAAGTCGTTTCGGCGCAAAATCGATATTCCGCTCCTTGTCCGTTGGCACGAACAATTTCCGCCGACGGTGTATGAACATCATCGCAACAGCGCGATTTTTTTCATCCAAGGCAACCGCAATCCGTTCATCGATTTCCCTGAACTGGCCGGGCGGATGGTGTTTCCGTTCGAAGGAACGTCGTGAAAAGAGTTTGAAGGCGGATGTTTGTCCTTCGAAAGATGGAACCGATGGGTACGTGGTTCCCATCTTTTTTTGTTATAATTAAGTTTAGTAAGGAAGGCGGAGGGATGTCATAATAGAAAAACGGATGAGTGCCGAAGAAGTTTTGGAAGCCATTCAAAAGATGAGCAACAAGGAACGGTGGAAATTGCTTGACAAAATGTACGATTTGTATTTTTCCAAAGAGCACCTGATCGCCAAAGAGAAGCTAGACCGCTTGCGGGAGGATGAGTATGAGTTATGAGGGGAGGGGTATGGACGTGAAAAAGCTGTCAGCGGTTCGCTTCGGGAGACAGCTTTTTCATCGCTTCTAGACAAAGCGTGAGAGAAGTCAAGCGGAAATCGTCTTTTCATTGGCTGCTTCTCGGTCCGCCTGCTTGCGGAAGTATGTCGCAACGATCGGACCGGAAATATTGTGCCAGACGCTGAAAATGGCGCTTGGGACAGCGGCGAGCGGCGAAAAGTGGGCGGTCGCCAGCGCTGCGCCGAGGCCGGAATTTTACATACCGATTTTTGAAAAGTTCAACTAATATAACCAGATTGAGAAAAAATCATGCCAACGCATTCTAATTGTGAAAAAAATCACTCCCTTTTTTGTTCGTTGTGCTATGATAAAAGCAGGAGTTGAGAAAAAGAATCATTATTGTCCCGCGTATCGGACGGACAGAAAAATAGGAGGAACACACGATGGTGCTGACCGATTTGCATAAAGGGGAAACGGCGGTCGTTGTCCGTTTGGCTGTTGAACATGAGGCGTTGAAGCAGCGTCTTCTTCACCTTGGTTTAAAAGAAGGGAAAGCGGTGCGGCTGAAAACAGCGATGCCGTTTGGCGGGCCGGTGATGATCGAAGTCGATGGGCAGGCGATCGGTTTGCGGCGCAAAGAGGCGTCATCGATCGAGGTGAAATAAATGTCCTACATCGCTTTATTTGGCAATCCGAATACCGGAAAAACGTCACTGTTTAACTGTTTGACCGGCTCTTATGAATATGTCGGCAACTGGAGCGGGGTGACGGTCGAGAAAAAAGTCGGGGTGCTCCGCCAGCATGGCGTGCCGGTCGTCGACTTGCCCGGCGTGTATTCGCTCCAGCCGCTTTCGCGCGACGAAGGGGTGGCGACCGACTTTTTATTGACTGAACCGTGCTCAGCGATTGTCAATATCGTTGACGCGTCGCAGCTGCGTCGCAATTTGCATTTGACCGTCCAGTTGTTGGAATTTGGCCGTCCCCTTGTCATCGCGTTAAACATGGTCGATGTGGCGGAAAAACGGGGCGTGAAAGTGGACGCCGCCAAGCTGTCGAAGTATCTTGGCGTTCCTGTTATCCCGGTCATCGCCCGAACCGGAAAAGGAACGAACGAATTGGTTCGCGCCGTTTTGGCGGCAAAAGACAAGCCTCACCCCTCTATCATCATCGATTACGGCGTCGAGGTGGAGAACGCCATCCGGTGCATCGCTGAGCAGCTGCCGGACGATGTGCCAGGGGACAAACGTTGGGTGGCGTTGCAGTTCCTTGAAGGAAATGAGCGCATGGCTGCGTATTTGCGCGGTCGTTTGGACTTGGCTCCGCTTTTGGCGATCCGCGCCGACACTGAACGGACGCTTGGCGGCCCGTTGGCGAAGTTGATTTATGAAACGCGCGACCGCTGGATCAGTGAGGCGATCGCCATAGCGGCCATCGAGCTCGAAACCAAGCCGCTCACGCTGACGGAAAAAATCGACGCCATCGTGACGAATCGCTATGTCGGGCTGCCGATTTTTTTAGTGTTGATGTATATTGTGTTTATGCTCACGTTTAACTGGCTTGGGACGCCGCTTGCCGACCAGCTTGATGCTTTTTTCTCGGGGCCGCTTGCGGACTGGCTGTCGCGCTTGCTCGATGGAGTGGGGGCGTCGCCGTTTATCAAGGCGCTCGTTTTGGACGGGATTGTCGCTGGGGTCGGCGGGGTTCTGGTGTTTGTTCCGCAAATTTTCATTTTGTTCTTTTTCATCTCGCTTCTCGAAGACTCCGGGTACATGGCGCGCGTGGCGATGGTGATGGACCGGGTGATGGAAGCGATCGGGTTAAACGGAAAGGCGTTCATCCCGATGATCATCGGCTTTGGCTGCAACGTTCCCGGGGTGATGGCGGCGCGCACAATCGAGCAGCCGAAAGAACGACTGTTGACGATTTTGCTGTTGCCGTTTATGTCGTGTTCCGCCCGCCTGCCGGTGTACGCCTTGTTTGCCGGAACGTTTTTCGCCCGCGAGCAGGCGCTTGTCGTGTTTTCGCTTTACGTGCTTGGCATCGCGGTGGCGCTCGGGCTCGCCAAGTTGTTCTCATCGACGCTCTTGAAAAACGAAGATTCGCTGTTTGTCATTGAGCTGCCGCCATATCGCGTTCCGCAGGCGCTCACGTTATGGCGCAGCACATGGGATAAAGGGAAAGGATTCATCCGCAAAGCCGGGACGTTTATTTTCGGCGGTTCGGTCGCCATTTGGCTGTTGACGTATATCGGGCCGCATGGGGTTGGCGTTGCCATGGATGACAGTTTTCTCGCTGCCATTGGCGGCTTCCTCGCTCCGCTGCTTGCCCCGCTCGGCTTTGGCGCTTGGCAGGCCGGCGCGGCCTTGATCACCGGCTTTTTAGCGAAAGAAGTCGTCGTGTCAACGATGAATATTATTTACCATGTCCATGAGGCGAACGGGCTGAAGCAGGTGATCGCCTCCCATTTCACGCCGCTGTCGGCGTTCAGCTTTATGGTGTTCGTCTTGCTATATACGCCATGCCTAGCGACGGTGGCGGCGATTCGCAAAGAAACCGGGTCGCGGAAATGGACGCTGTTGTCAATCGGCTGCGCGTTGACGGTTGCTTATGTCATTTCGTTGATCGTCTATCAGTTTGGACATATGCTTGGTTATCAATGAAAGGGGAGAGAATCGATGATCGCCAATCTCGTGATCGGCGGAGCGATTTTTGTCTACGCTGGCTGGGCGCTTGCCCGTCACGTGAAAAAAAGCGCCAAAGGCGCATGTGCGTCGTGCCATGCGGCTGACCATTGCCGAGGCAGCTGCGGGGCAGAGCGGTAATGAAGAGCGAACGGATTCCTGACGATGACAGGAATCCGTTTTTATCATTTTCCGACGGAAGACTTTCATGTTGTGCAGGGCATAGCCAAAAAATAAGCGGGGGACACAAGCAGCGAGCCGTTTCAACGAATCGACCGTTTAACCGTAATTTCAAAAGAAGTCGCTCACTTCGAAGCGAAGCGTAGGTGGTGGGAGTATGTCGCGGGGATGCTCTTTTTCATAATGCGATGGATACAAATCGCGCTGCTTTTGTCGTTTCCTGTTTAAGAAGAATGACGAAAATGAGAATAATTGAACGAGACTCGACAAAATTTGTTTGCAGTTAGGACGAACGGACTATTTACACGAGATGAAAAAAACGGTAAAAATAGAAGTGAGGACAGCGGTTTAGAAAACATAGAAAATTCTGTTTACGAGGGGACAGCATCATGGTTTATGATGGAATCATCTTGTCGCTGTTGATCGGCTGGTTTCGCGGCGGCAGCCTGAAGGGTTTGGCCAATATGAAATTGCGCGGCGGGTGGTTGTTTCCGTTGCTTCTCGCGGTGCAGTTTGCGGTCTTTTTCCTGCAAGAGCGAGTCGCGTGGATCGCGAAAATGAGCAACGGCATTTTCCTTCTCGTCTACATCATCGGGCTCGCGTTTTTATGGCTCAACCGCCATCAGCCGGGGTTTCCAGTCATCTTCGCCGGCGTCTTGCTCAACTTTATCGTCATGGCTTTAAACGGCGGACGGATGCCGGTGTCGATCGAAGCCGCCCAATTTCTCGGCCGCGAATACATCGAAGCGTTGAAAGCCGGTATGTACGGCAAGCATCAGGCGATCACATCTGAGACGCTCTTGCCGTTTCTCGGCGACATCATTCCGCTGTCCCCGCCGTACCCGCGCCGGCAAGTCATCAGCATCGGCGACGTTGTGATGAACGTAGGGGCGTTCTTGTTCATCCAGCATCTCATGCTCAGCGCACCGCGGCATGGGGCAGATGATGCTGAGAAAGGAACAACGGCCGCTCCTGCGAATCAATAAAATATCAATATTAAGGGGGAAAAGGACATGAAAGTCAAAGTAAAACAAGTGTTGATCAATTTGTTTATCCTTGGTTCGGTGGTTGTGGCGTTGACGTCGGGGTACAGAATTGGAGGTTAAAACTTCCAATTTCTTTTTCTTTTGGTTCATCACCAAAAGATGTACTCGACTTTTAAAGACAAGCATGATAGTAATGTTTCTTGAGATAAATGGTATAAGAAGGAATAAGGGTATTTTGATTTTCTTTTTCTTTATCATGAATGTCTTTCTTTAGTCAAGTACATTTTGTGGTGAAGAGCCTTTCTTTTTGATTTTATAAAGAAAATTCTTGAATACTCTAAACGAGAGTGGTTATAACAATGAATTTGAAAATAAAATGGCAAGGAAAGGTATATTTAACTTTAATTACTTTGATTAGCTTGATTATATTTTGGATTGAAGATGTCTTTGTTACTCAATCTCTTCGGGATTGGGTTTTCATTTATTTGTTAGTTGCTTCTGTCCTATTGTTGAGTTATTTTTCAATTCATCTTCCACCAAAAGATAATTCGTTTTCAATGGATTCATCTATTTACTTAGCTACTATGTTTTTATATGGAATTAATATTGCTTTGAAAGTTTTATCTATTAGCATTTTTGTAGAATTGTTGTACAAGAGAAAAATGGCATGGTGGAAGCATTTATTTAATTTTTCTATGTATTCTTTGATGATTGCCGGAGCATACTATTCTTTTTTATTTTTGGGGGGGGCGTATTGGTGAAATCAGGAAGGATAATTTGATTCCCTATACAGTTAGTTTATTAGTATATTTTTTTATAAATATTGTTTTAATATTTATGTTCTTTATTTATTTGGAACGTGTATATAAGGGGACATTTAACCTAGGTGTTTTATTGGAATCAGTGATCGGTTACTCAGTGACACTATTGTTATCTCTAGTTTTAGCAATTTTATTAGATAGGGAGCAATACTTTGGATTATTTTTATTTACTGTATTAGTGATTATTTTATCGGTAACTTTCCGTAGATTTTTACATTTATACCAACTAGTTTCTGATCGCGCCAACAAAGACCACTTAACCGGCCTATACAACCACGGCTTCTTTAAAGAAGCGCTCAAGGAGCAGTTTTCCGACTGCAAGATGTTGAAGCAACCGCTGACGTTGGCGTTTCTTGACCTGGATGACTTTAAAAAATACAACGACCGGAACGGCCATTTGCAAGGAGATCGTTTGTTGACGTTTTTTGGTAAAATGCTGCAAAAAGCGGTGGAAGGGACGAACTTCACGGTCGCCCGCTATGGCGGAGAAGAGTTTGCCATTTTAATGCCCAACACGACGAAAGAAGACGCGTACGCGTTTTTAAACCGGCTGCGCAAAGAAGTGAACGATACATATTTCGAAGGCGTCGAGCATATTCCGTATCGTTGCTTGTCGTTTTCGTGCGGCATCGCCGAGATGGAAAAAGATATGTACGAAAGCGACGAATTGATCCATCGGGCCGATCAGGCGCTGTATTACGCGAAGGCGCAAGGAAAAAACAACGTGCAACTGTACGATAAGCATAATATATGTCTCGATGAAATTAAATTTAAACAAGATTTGGAAGCGCTCGAGCAGCAAGTGAAATTTTTTCTTTCCAAAGATGTCTATACATATCGCCATAGCAAACGGGTGTTTAAATATGCGTTGGAGTTTGGCAGCCGCCTTGATGAGTTGACCGATCATGAGCGGCAGACGCTCATTTTAGGGGCGCTCATCCATGATATTGGCAAAATCGAAGTGCCGCGCGATATTTTAAATAAGCGGGGAAAGTTGGAGAAACATGAATGGGAGATCATCAAAAAGCACGTGACGTGGGGGCGCGAGATTGTGGCGGCGGAGAAGCGGTTTGATGATTTGCTTCCGCTTGTCGAGCTGCACCACGAACGATATGATGGGAAAGGGTATCCGTACGGGCTGAAAGGGGAAGAAATCCCGAAACTGGCCCGCATTTTGTGTATTATCGACTCGTTTGATGCCATGACAACCGAGCGGCCGTACCAGCCGACGAAAACGTTTGATGAGGCGCTTGAAGAAATCGAACGTTGCGCAGGAACGCAGTTTGATCCGGTCTATGCGGCGAAGTTTATTGCGTTTGTGCGAGAGCACTATTTGCCGCTTGCCGAGATGCAACAACTGAATTAAGCGCAGGGAGAACACTTGCCGATGGCAAGTGTTTTTTCATGCCTTGCCTTTCTGAAATGAAAGGTTTCGATCGTTTTTCATTTTTAATTTGATAGTTATTGATTGAAAATAAATGATTTTGATTGATTTTTTCTTTGCTTTGGCGTATGATAGGGGTGTAAGCGATATCGTCGATGATTGGAGGTGGGAACGTGCTGACGGAAGAACGCCACCGCCTCATTTTGGACCTGTTGGCGCAAAAAGGGGTTGTCAAGCTGCAAGAGCTCGTTGACGCGACCGGGGCGTCGGAGTCGACGATTCGCCGCGATTTGACGCAGCTTGAAAACGAAAAGAAACTGCGCCGTGTGCACGGCGGGGCGGCCTTGTTGCAGCAGAAACGCGAAGAGCTAAGCGTATTGGAAAAATCGCTGAAATATATCGAAGAAAAGCGGCGGATCGCCGCGCATGCGGCCAGTTTGGTGCAAAAAGGCAACTGCATCTATTTGGATGCGGGGACGACAACGTGGGAAATGATTCCGCATTTGGCTGACAAAGAGGTCATCGTTGTCACGAACGGCGTGATGCACCTCGAGCGGTTGCTTGAGCACAACGTGACGACGTATTTGATCGGCGGCATGATCAAGCCGAAAACGAAGGCGTTGATCGGGCGCGGCGCCATCGAGTCGCTGCGGCAGTACCGCTTTGACCAATGCTTCATCGGCGCCAACGGCGTTCATTACGACTACGGTTATACGACGCCGGACCCGGAAGAAGCGCTAGTGAAATATACAGCGATGCAGCTGGCGCAACGTGCGTATGTGCTCGCTGACCATTCGAAGTTGAATGAAAGCGCGTTCGCGAAAATTGCTGATTTGCACGAAGCGGTGCTGATCACCGATGAATTGGATGAAGAGTGGAAAGATTTGTATCGAACAAAAACAACAGTAGAGGTTGTGGCTCCGTGATTTACACATGCACTTTGAATCCATCTGTTGATTATATCGTTCACCTCGATGAACTGCATGTAGGCGAACTGAATCGTTCGGTGAAAACGTTCACATTCCCGGGTGGGAAAGGGATCAACGTATCGCGTGTGTTGAAGCGCTTGGGTGTTGACAGTACGGCGCTTGGGTTCATCGGCGGGTTTACCGGCGGGTTCATTGAAAGCGAGCTTCGGAACGAAGGCATTGCCTGCGATTTTGTTCATGTCCTGGGGCAAACGCGCATTAACGTCAAACTCAAAGCCGGACGGGAGACGGAAATTAACGGCGAAGGCCCGATGATTGCCAATGACGATGCGGCGCAATTGATGGAGAAAATCGGAGCGCTTTCAGCCGAAGATGTGCTTGTGCTCGCCGGCAGCGCGCCGATGTCGCTGTCGGTGGACGTGTACGAGCAACTGGCGGCTGAGGCGGTGAAACGGCGCGTTCGTCTTGTCGTCGATACGAGTGGTCCGGCGCTTGAGGCGCTGCTTGCTTGCCGGCCGTTTCTGGCCAAGCCGAACCACCATGAGCTTGCCGAACTGTTTGGCGCTGCTGCGCTGACGAAAGAAGAAATCATCCCCTATGGCCGCCGGTTGGTCGAAAGAGGAGTGGAACATGTCATTGTCTCGATGGGCGGAGCGGGAGCGTTTTACTTCGGCCAGGAAGCGGTGCTGTGCGCCGAGGCGCCAAAAGGAACGGTGAAAAATTCCGTCGGGGCGGGCGATTCGATGGTCGCCGGATTTTTGGCCGCCTGGGCGAACGGAACGTCCATTGAGGAAGCGTTCGCTTACAGTGTTGCCGCCGGAAGCGCGACTGCGTTTTCGGAAGACTTATGCACGAAAGAGGAAGTGGAAGCGCTCGTTGAACGCGTCCGTGTCGTGCGTTTATAGGTAGAAATAGGAAGCGTCAAAAGTTCTATGAAAACTTCACACGGCTCATCCCATTGAGCATTGCGGGGCATTCCCGGAGCCGAATTCGTCCTTGACCAACCCCCGAAAAGGGGCGCCAAGGGCGACGGGATCAAAATAAAGGGGGGACGTATAGATGAACGTCACTGATTTGTTAACAAAGGAAACGATTATTCTTGAACTTCGGGCAAAGACAAAAGAGGAAGTGATTGAAGAGTTGGCCGCGAAACTCGCCGAGGCGGGAGCGGTCAGCGATGTTGAGGCGTTCAAACGGGCGATTTGGGCGCGTGAAAAACAAAGCACGACCGGCGTTGGAGATGGCATCGCCATTCCGCATGCGAAAACGGCGGCGGTCAAGCGCCCGGCGGTGGCGTTTGGCCGTTCGGCTGCCGGCATTGATTACGAGTCGCTGGATGGCAAGCCAAGCCATTTGTTTTTCATGATCGCGGCCCCGGAAGGCGGGGAACAGACGCATTTGCAGGCATTGGCGAAACTATCGTCGCTGTTGATGGATGCCTCGTTCCGCGCCCGGTTGGAAAATGCTTCGGACGAAGAGGAGATCCTCCGTTTGTTCAAAGAGAAAGAGGACAAAGAGGAAGCGCCGTCGCCGCAAGGCGCGTCATCCGGCGGCGGACGGAAAGTGCTGGCGGTGACCGCTTGTCCGACAGGAATCGCTCATACGTATATGGCCGCTGATGCGCTGAAAGCGAAAGCGGCGGAAATGGGCGTATCCATCAAAGTCGAGACAAACGGTTCCGATGGGGTGAAAAATGCCCTGACGGCGCAGGAGATTAAAGAAGCAACGGCGATTATTGTCGCGGCGGATAAGCAAGTTGAAATGGACCGTTTTGACGGCAAACATGTCATTCAAGTGCCGGTTGCTCAGGCGATCCGCCAGCCGGAAAAACTGATTGAGCAGGCGCTGCGCCAAGACGCGCCGATTTATCGGGCCAGTGGCGTTTCACAGGGCAGCGTTGGAGCGGCGAAACCGCGCATTGGTTTTTACAAGCATTTGATGAACGGTGTGTCGAATATGCTTCCGTTTGTCGTCGGCGGCGGGATTTTGATCGCGCTTTCCTTCACGTTTGGCATTAAGGCGTTTGATCCGAAAGATCCGTCGTACCATCCGTTTGCCAAACTGTTAATGGACATTGGCGGCGGCAATGCGTTCGCTTTAATGGTTCCCGTGCTGGCCGCATTTATCGCGATGAGCATTGCTGACCGGCCGGGGTTTGCGCCAGGGATGGTCGGCGGCTTTATGGCGGCGAACGGCGGAGCCGGCTTTTTGGGCGGGTTGATCGCCGGCTTTTTGGCTGGGTATTTGGTCGTCGGGCTGCGGAAACTATTCAGCCGCTTGCCGCAGTCGCTTGAAGGCATTAAACCCATGCTGTTGTATCCGTTGTTTGGCATTTTCCTTACCGGAGTCATTATGATGTACATTGTCATCGACCCAGTCAAAGCGTTGAACGAAGGGCTGAAACATTGGCTCGAAGGCATGGGAACCGCAAACTTAGTGCTGCTTGGCGCGGTGTTGGGCGGCATGATGGCAGTCGATATGGGCGGACCGATCAACAAAGCGGCGTATACGTTTGGGCTGGCAATGATTGAAGCCGGCAACTTTGCGCCGCATGCGGCGATTATGGCTGGCGGGATGGTGCCGCCGCTTGGATTGGCGCTGGCGACGACGTTCTTTAAAAAGAAATTCACGAAAGCCGAGCGGGAAGCGGGAAAAACGTGCTACATCATGGGCGCTTCGTTCATTACCGAGGGAGCGATTCCGTTTGCCGCGGCTGATCCTGTGCGGGTGATTCCGTCCATTATCGTCGGTTCGGCTGTCGCTGGCGCGTTGACGATGTTGTTCCATATCGGTTTGCCGGCGCCGCACGGTGGGATTTTTGTCATCCCGATCGTCAAAGGCAGCGCATGGCTTTACCTTCTTGCGATTTTGATCGGCTCGATCGTGACAGCGCTGATGGTCGGCCTATGGAAAAAAGAAGTGGAAGAATAGAAGAAAAGGCGTTTCGCCAAGGGCGGAGCGCCTTTTTTGATGGGTTCATCTATTTTTCTTACCAAATTTTCATGACAATGGACATTGCTCGTGGTACAATGAACGGTTGTAAATGAGAGGAGAACAGATGATGAACACGTTCTTGCAGCTGAATACGATTTTTATCAGTATATTGATTGAATCGTTGCCGTTCGTTGTGCTTGGGGTGTTTGTTTCCGGAGTCATTCAAATGTTTGTCAGTGAAGAGACAGTGCAACGATGGGTGCCGAAAAACCGCGGCTTGGCGATTGTTTATGCGGCGTTGATCGGGGTTTTGTTTCCTTCGTGCGAGTGCAGCATCGTGCCGATCACCCGCCGTCTCGCAGCCAAGGGAGTGCCGCTTTACGCGGCCGTGCCGTTTATGTTAACGGCGCCGGTCATCAATCCGGTCGTGCTGTTTTCAACGTATATTGCGTTCGGAAGCAGTTGGACGATGGTGCTGTACCGGGCGCTGTTCGCTTGCGCCGTCGCTGTTGCCGTCGGCGTCGTGATGGCCGTTCGGCATCAAGGCAGCGAGTTGCGTGATGAATTGCGCGTGATGCCGATGATGCCCCGCACTTGGAAAGAGAAAATCGCTGGCACATTGCGCCATACGATCGATGAATTTTTTGCCACGGGGAAGTATTTGATCATTGGGGCGTTCATTGCTTCGGCGATGCAAACGTATGTGAAAACGTCGGCGCTTGTGGCGCTCGGGCATGGAAAAGCGGCGTCCTCGCTTGTCATGATGGCGCTTGCGTTCGTCTTGTCTCTTTGTTCCGAGGCGGATGCGTTCATCGCCTCGTCGTTCCAAAGCACATTTCCGTTTCATGCGCTCACGGCGTTTCTCGTTTACGGGCCGATGCTTGATGTAAAAAATACGCTTATGTTGTTCCAGTCGTTTCGCGCTCGGTTTGTGTGGAAGCTGATTTTCTATATCACGCTGTTCGTGTTTGCCGGGTCGCTATTGATCTAGCAAGGAGGTGGCGGCATGGTTCGCATGTATATTTTGCTTGGGTTTGCGTTTCTGTTTTTTCACTTATATATTACGGGAGAGTTGAGCAAATACATTAATATGCGTTATTCGTATATCGCTTTTAGCGCGGTGTTTGTGTTTGCTTTCTTAACGATTGTGCAATTTGTGTTGGCGAGCCGCAATGAGGAACCGCACGATCATGGGGAAGCGTGCTGTGATCATCACCATCATGAACCAACGGCGCGCTGGAAGAGGGTGGCCAATTATCTGATCTTTGTTTTTCCGCTTGTTTCCGCCTTCTTGTTTCCCGTGGCGACGCTCGATTCTCACATCGTCAAGGCTAAAGGAATCCACATCCCCGGGATGGCGGCTGACAGCAGCGACCCGTTTGCCCAGCGCCAGTTTTTGCGTCCGGATACAAGCATGTATTACGGGCGGGACGACTATGAAAACGCTATGGAAAAAGAGTTGAAAAAATATAGTCGTCTTGCTCGTTTGCAACTTGATGACCATAACTATTTAGATGCCATGGAGACGATTTATCAGTTTCCTAGACAGTTTGATGGCCGACACATTGAATTTGCCGGGTTCGTTTACCGTGATGAAACAGGGCGGGACACTGAAGCGTTTCTCCTTCGCTTCGGAATCATTCATTGTGTTGCTGATTCAGGAGTGTATGGGTTGCTCCTCCAGTTTCCAAAGACAGTGCCGCTTCAAAATGATGAATGGGTTCGTGTGAAAGGCACGCTATCCACCATGTATTATCAGCCGTTTCATATGACGCTTCCGTATGTAAAGGTGACATCATGGGAGCGAGTGGCCAAACCGAAGGAGCCGTACGTATACCGCCAATTCAATGAGTAAGAGCGAGCCCGCTGACGAATGGGCTCGCTCTTTTTGAGGATGATATCATTCCTATTGCCGCGTTTGTTTCTCCGTGGCGGGTGCGCCTGTTTGGCTGGGCGTGTCAAACCGAGGGAGAGCGGCCAACGCTTGGGCGGCATCGATCACCTCGCCGAGCTTCAAGCAAAGCAAGCGGTCATCTTCCAATCCGCGCCGCCGCCATTCGGCCCATAGGCGATCAAGCGCCTCTTTTGGCGTATCGTCGGCCAGGCGGAAGGCGCCGTAATGCATCGGGATCAACAGACGAGCGCGGCAGTCCAAAAATGCCTGCACCGCTTCTTCCGGCGTGGTGTGCTGCGGCCCCATAAACCATTCTGGTTCGTATGCGCCGATCGGTAAGAGCGCATAATCGATGGAAAAGCGATCGCCGATGTCGCGAAAACCGCGGAAGTAGCCGCTGTCGCCGGCGAAGTAGATGGTGGGCGCACCGTTTGCCTCAATCACCCATCCGCCCCAATGCGACGTGTTCGTGTCCCACAGCGTCCGCCGCGTCCAATGTTGAGCGGGAACGAACGTTAGCGACACATCGCGGAAGGCGGCGGTTTCCCACCATGACAATTCAGTGACATGGCGGAAGCCGCGGCGGCGGAACAGGCGGCCGAGGCCGACCGGCACGAACACGTGCGGATCGCCAGGCAAACGGCGGAGGCTGCCAAAGTGCAGATGGTCGTAGTGGCCATGGGAGATAAGCACGGCGTCCACGGGCGGCATCTTGTCAAGCGGAACACCCGGAGCCGTCAAGCGTTTGGACATGCCCATCCAGTTCGCCCAGACGGGATCGGTGACGATCGTTGCGCCGCCAGTCTGCACGACAAACGTCGAATGGCCGATCCAGCAAAGCTGCGGCCGTCCATTCGGCTCATGGAGCCGTTCATATTGAGGCGGAGAAACATGCGGCACGACGTATGACAAATCTTTTTGCTTTTGTTTCCGTTCCCGCTGCCAGCGGCGGAAATCGGCCCACGTTTTGTGCGTCGAGACGCCGTCTAAGTTTTCGTAGCGTTTTGCCAACGGTTTCTCACTCCATTTTTTTGTGTTATATGATTTAGAGTAGCAAACCTTTCTTGCGAGTACAAAATGTTTGTCTAGGTGGTGAACCTATGCTTCGTTCCTTTACAATCCGCACGGCAAAGCGGGATGAGATGATCGACATTACTTCATTCGTCGAGGAGACGGTGCGCCAGGCTAACGTGACCGAAGGGGTCGCCGTTGTCTATTGTCCGCATACAACGGCTGGCATCACCATTAACGAAAACGCCGATCCCGATGTCAAGCGCGATATGATGCGCCGCTTTGATGAAACGTATCCGTGGGAGCATCCACTTGACCGCCATATGGAAGGAAACACGGCCGCCCATATGAAAGCGAGCACGGTTGGTGCCTCGCAGCACGTTATTATTCATGAAGGCCGCCTGCTCCTTGGACGGTGGCAAGGGGTCTATTTTTGCGAGTACGATGGGCCGCGCCAGCGTACGTTTTACGTGAAAGTGATCGAAGGGTAGGAACCATAATTATATTATGTAAACTAAAGAACGGAAGAAGATGATGGCAGAATAGCGGCCGCAACGGTCTGATGTAAATAGGGAGAAGAGAACGAAAAAACCCGGGCAAACGTTTACCCGGGTTTTTCAAATGTCGAAAAAATCCACCTGTTGAGAACAAGAAACATTCGCATCCTTACGCCGGCGTCGTTAAAATGAGCGGCCCGTTTTTCGTAATGGCGATCGTATGTTCATATTGCGCTGAATACGAGCCGTCGATCGTCCGCGCCGTCCAGCCGTTGGCGTCCATTTTGCTTTGCCACGCCCCCATGTTGACCATCGGCTCGATCGTAATGACCATTCCCTCTTTTAAACGCATCCCTTTTCCTTTTTCGCCGAAGTGAGGCACATACGGCTCTTCGTGGATCGTCGGGCCAATGCCGTGGCCGGTGAAATCGCGGACGACGGAAAAGCCGTGCGCTTCGACGTACGTTTGAATGGCGTGGCCGATGTCGCCGATCCGATTGCCGAGAACGGCTTGCTCGATTCCTTTATAGAGCGACTGCTCGGTGACTTCAAGCAGTTTTTTCACGTCTTTGCCGACATCGCCGATGGCGTATGTCCAGGCCGAATCGGCGAGCGCTCCGCGCAAATTGACGACAAAGTCGATCGTGACGATATCGCCTTCTTTCAGCGGCTCATTGCGCGGAAACCCGTGGCAAATTTCATCGTTAATGGAAGCGCATGTCGCATACGGGTAGCCGCGGTATCCTTTTTGTTCCGGTTTGGCGCCGTATTTGGCCAAAAACGTTTCAACGAACCGGTCGATTTCCATCGTTGTGACGCCCGGTCCGATGCGCTTGGCGATTTCTTGATGGCAGGCGGCGAGCAGTTTTCCCGCTTCCCGCATCAATTGAATTTCCCGTTCTGTTTTCACGTGAATCATGCAAGTGTCTCCTTTTCCCTCGATGTGTTTCGCTTCGATAGTATTGTAGCAGAAACCGCTGTGATGTTAAACCGCAGCGATCCGTTCGCAACTCTCGTCGGGGACTATTCCTGGATTTCGCCCAAAAATAGTATGCGAAGGGGGCGGCTAAAGAAAAAAGATGCCCGGAAAAAAGAAAGGGCACCTTTGATGGCTTGGCATACAGGACATCGATGTGTTGACCTTTGTTTGCAAGGGCTTTTGCGGCCGGTCTTCGCTATGTCATAATGCGGCAAACAGCTGTTTTTCTTTATCAGAAATCGCTGAGGAAGAAGGCGACGGTGCGAGCGGCAAATAAATCGACACCGTCGTTCCTTTATGTATTTCGCTCTCAATGCGTATCGTTCCGTTCATCGATTCAACGATGCGGTAGACGACCATCATCCCGAGCCCCGTGCCTTTGATGCCTTTCGTCGTAAAATACGGTTCGCCAAGCCGTTCGAGCTGTTCCTTCGTCATGCCGACGCCGGTATCGGCGATGCGGATGAGCACGCGTCCGTTGTCAATGGAGACGTATACTTGCAAGGTCCCGCCGTTAGGCATCGCTTCGATGGCGTTTTTCATCACGTTGAGCAAACATTGGCGGAATTTTTCGCGCTCACCGATGACGGAAAAAGGGGCAAGCGTCGCCTGAATATCGACGCAGCTCATATTGGCGAGCGGGCGGAGGATGTCCATGACCCGTTCAATCTCGAGCTTGACGTTCAGCTTTTCCGGCGTCTCGGGCGCCGGCTTGGCGAACGTTAAGTAATCGGTGATAATCGCTTCAGCTCGGTCAAGCTCCTCAATGGCGATGCGCGCATACTGGCGGCGCTTGTCGGCAGTGAGCGGCTGCTCTTCGATCAGTTGGATAAACCCACGAGCCGCGGTGAGAGGATTGCGAATTTCATGGGAGATGGAGGCAGCCAAATGGGTGACGGCTTCCATTTTCTCGGCGCGAATCACTCGTTTGCGCAGCGCGATATTATGGTGCACCATTTCCTGAAACGAACAAACGATGAGCATGCTGATGGGCTGCACAAACAAAAAGATGAGCACAACGGAAGGCGGCGGAGAAGCCGCGGCAGCCATCCACTCCGCCATGGCGACGGTCAATAGACCAGAGCCGAAGCTGAGCGATGTAGCGAACAGCGTGCGTTGTTTGGCCGGCAGCTCGACAAACTGTTTTGTCAATAAACTGCTCGTTGCAGCGATGGCGATGGAAACGACGACGGTGACGAAGACGCCAGCTCCGCCGAACAGCGAGCGGTAGGCGATCGCTGTCAACGCCAAAAACGCCGCCGCCCCCGCTCCGCCGTACAAACCGCCAAGCCATAGAGGAATTTGCCGCAAGTCGAAGATGAAATCGCTCTCTGTTCTGACCGGGAGGGTGATGCATAACATGATAACGACGGCGTAACAAAAGGTCGGCAAATAAAGGCGGAATCGTTTTGGCCCCTTCTCCTGCTCCGTACAGAGGGGAACGAGAAACACCGGCAGAAGGATGAAAAACAAGTTGAGCAAAAAGTCTTTGAAAATATTCAGCATCGCGGCACCTTCTTTCCCATCGTCAAGCTGCAGGGCAGAATTTCTACAAGAATAGCGAATATATTACATTGTAACCGGAAAATGCCCGGGATGTTAAGGCGCAATCCATAGCCTTTTTTTGATATAAATCTTGTTTTTTCGACAAAGGTAGGAAAAAAGGACTATTTCTTATATAGGTAAGAATTCTCTTTCATTTTTGTATTATTCTGTAATATTTTAATTTTATAAGTTTTCTATTAAAATAATTGAACATAGGAAAGGAGTGTTTTTTTTGAACAAACGGTCGATTGGCTCACTCGCTGCTGCGCTCTCGCTCGGAATCGGCTTGTGGGTGGCACCAGCGGCAGCCCCGCAGTCGGCGTCCACTCCGCTTTTCGCAGTCAAGCAAGGCGGACCGGTTGATTTCGCGATCGCCAATGAAGAGAAGCTGGCGGAGATGTTGAAAAAAAGCGGGAAGCTTCGCGCTGATGCGACTCCGGCAGAGGAGGAACAGGCGGTGCGAGATTATTTGCGGCAAAAGGCGGTCCATATACCGAGGGAAAAGGGAGAATTGTACGAGGAAGAGGCGAAGCGCGCTGAGGCGCTGCAAGATGGGCAGCGGACAAACAGCGTGCTGAACGGAAAAGGGAAAAAACTTGGACAATCGAAAACGACTTTTGTGCCGTCCGTCAAGCCGGAGCCGTGGAACGGCGGCAAGCGGGTTGACCGCGTGCTCGTTTTGCTGATTGAATATCCGGATTTTCCGCATAACAACATTCAACCAAATGAAACAGATATGTATTATAAAGATTATACACGCGAACATTATGAAGACATGATTTTTGGCGGCGATGACGGCTATTACGATGGACCAAATGGCGAGAGGCTCATTTCGGTGAAAAAATATTATGAAGAGCAATCGGGCGGCAGCTATTCGATTGAGGGGAAAGTTGCCGACTGGTATCAAGCGAAACATCCAGCCAAATACTACGGCGGCAATGTGCCGGCACCGGACGGCAATGATGCCAATCCGCGAGAGCTTGTGCGCGAAGCGTTGGCAGCAGCGGCCCAGGATCCGACCATTGATTTGCGCGAGTTTGACCAAGAAGACCGCTATGATTTGGACGGCGACGGCAATTATCGCGAGCCGGACGGCTTGATCGACCATTTGATGGTCATCCATTCGAGCGTCGGCGAGGAAGCGGGCGGCGGCTCGCTCGGCGGCGATGCCATTTGGTCGCACCGTTGGAATTTAGGATCGGTATACCGCATCCCCAATACGACGACCGATGTGCCGTATTGGCGCGGCCAGCTGGCGGCTTACGACTATACGATCGAGCCGGCCGACGGGGCGGCGGGGGTGTTCGCCCATGAATACGGCCACGATTTAGGGCTGCCGGATGAATACGATACGATTTACTCCGGCCTAGGCGAGCCGATCGCGTATTGGTCGATTATGTCAAGCGGCAGCTGGGCGGGGCGTATTCCAGGCACCGAGCCGACCGGCTTCAGCGCGTGGGCGAAACAGTTTTTGCAATCGGCGATGCCAGGAAGCAATTGGCTGACTGGAGCGACCGTTGAGTGGAACGAAATTGGCAAAGACGGCATTGAAGTGTTGCTCGACGAAGCGAGCACGAAGGGGACAAATCATGATGCCGTACGCATCAACTTGCCGAAGAAAGAGACGGTCGTCACGATCCCGCCAAGCGGTGCGTATGCCTATTTCTCCGGAAGCGGAAACAACTTAGACCATACGATGTCAACGACGATCGATTTGACGAGAGCGTCCAAGGCGGCGCTGGCATTTGATACATGGTACGCGATTGAGAAAGACTGGGATTATGGGGCGGTAGAAGTAAAACCGCATGGCAGCAACGAATGGACAACAATTCAAGGAAACATTACGACGACCGACAATCCGTACGGGCAAAACCCGGGCAACGGCATTACCGGTACGTCAAACGGCTGGGTGAAGGCGGAATTTGACTTGTCGGCCTATGCAGGACAAACGATTGACCTTCGCTTCCATTACATCACCGATGTGGCGGTGTCGGAAGCTGGCTGGTATATTGACAACATTCAAGTGACGGCCGATGGAGGAGTTGTTCTTGTTGACGATGCCGAAGAAGACGGTTCTTTTGCGATGGACGGCTTTGAAAAGAGCAATGGCAAGCGATACTCGGATCATTACTATTTGCTTGAATGGCGCAACCATCGCGGCGTTGACGAAGGGCTCGCCCACATCTTGCGCGGCGACCGGCTTCTTTCATACGATCCAGGGCTTGTCATCTGGTATGTAGATGAAGGCTATGACAACAACTGGACGGGCGTCCATCCGGGCGAAGGGTTTCTTGGCGTTGTGGATGCCGATCAGCATACGTTGAAATGGTCGGGCAACACGACAGCGTCGACTCGCTATCAAGTGCACGATGCGGCGTTCAGCCTGCAAAAAGGAGCCCCATTCCGCGTGGCGATCAATGGCTCACAGCTGATTGACAACGATACATCGCCGACGCCGGTGTTTGACGACAGCCGGTCGTATGACAATAAAGGGGTGGAGGATGCCGGACGGAATGTGCCGAACTACGGCTTGAACATCCGCGTCATCGGCGAAAGCGCCGACCGCACAGCGGCGCGCGTGCTCATTTACAGAAATCCCGCGCGAAAGCCCACTCCTTTAGGGGTGGGATGGTGTGAGTAAAATATTTGTGGGTGACATTTCGAGATGATTCCCCGACGAGGGTTACGAACTTTTGTTCGCGACGCTCGTCGGGGCCACCAAGCGAAGCGCGGTAGGAAAAAGCAAATGTCATGCAAAAAAGGACTCTCTCCCTGCTAGGATGGTGATGACCAACATCCATAAAACAGGAGGGAGAGAGTCCATGAAACATCTTACCACAGAATGGCCTTTATTGAAAGAGCTGGAGGAACAATTAGTACGAACTCTTCAAAAGGTGTTCGCTGTCTTGTTGGCGGCCCTTTTGGAGGAGATGGATCAACAACTGGCGGAAGCGCGGGACAAGCGCCGGCATCAGCTGAAAGACAAACGGCCGACCACGATCCAAACGCTGTTCGGGGAAGTGACATTCCGCCGGAACTATGACTATGACCGGCAAACGGGGGCGTATACCTTCTTGCTGGATGCCGAACTGGGCTTTGATGGAGCGCAGTCGATCAGCCCTTGCCTCGAGGAAACGGCGGTCGAGTTGGCCGTGGAGTGCTCTTCCTGCCGCAAAGCGGCTCGCACGCTCGAGTCGATCGTGGGGTATGCGGTCATGAGCCATGAGGCCATTCGCCAACTGGTGCTGGAGGCTCCTGTCTCGCTGCACTGCCCTGTTTCCAAACGGCATGGCCGGGTGCTGTTTGTGGAGGTAGAGGGACTGTTTGTTTCTCGCCAGGGGAAAGGGAAGCGGGCGAAAGAAGAGAACATCCTGGCGGTTCACGAGGGATGGAGACGAAACGGCTCGCAGCTCGAGCTCGTGAATCGGCGCCGCTGCCTCCATGAAGGGACGGGGGGGCGTGTGGGAACGGTTCGAAGAGTGGCTGATGAAGGAATATGCCTATGATCCATGCCGGGACCTGTTGGTCATCAACGGCGATGCGGCGTCGTGGATCACGGTCTGCCGAGAGTATTTCGGCAAACGGGCGTGCTTTCAGCTGGATCGGTTTCATGCGGCCCGGGAGCTGCGTTCGTGCCTGTCCGGCCACCCGCGTTGGCGGGACGTGCGGAAGAAGCTGGCGAAACAAGACGAAGAAGGGCTTCTTGTGGAGCTGAACAGCGCCATCGGTGCGCTGGAGGATGAAGCGAAAGAGCAGCAGCTGGCCGCCATGATCCGCCGGATCGAGTCGATGCCGGGATGCATCCGGGACTGCCGGGAGTGGCTGTCGGAGCAAGGGGTGGAGACAACCGGCATGCGTCCGATGGGCCACGCGGAGAGCGTGATGAGCCGGTTTGCGCACCGGGTGAAATCCCGCCGCAGCTGGAAAGACCAGGGCCTTCGGGCGTTTCTAAGGGCGATGGCGGCCCGAATTGACGGGATCGGGTGGAGAAAGGGACGGTTGGAGGAGGAAGAGCCCCGGCCGGCCGCCTTGGCCTCAACAACGTCCAAGCGGATCGAACAGGCCAAACGGAAAGCAGGACGGTTGTGGGTGGATGTGGTGCGACAAAACATCCCGTATCTTCAGCAGTCATCCGGGACGCCGATTTACCAAGCGTTGTCGGCACTCCGGGATGGCGGTGGGGTGTAAAAAATGGAATACAAGATCATCACCTCAAGATGAGGGATGAGAGTCCGAAAGCGCTTACGATACCAATTCCTGAAAATGGTTCAATAACTGTTGATTGACAACGCTCGTAGTGAACCGAAAAAAAGTTCTCCACAAAGTCTTGACTGACTCGGGTGGGATGAAGCGCGTTGCAGTTCATTCATCGAACTGATATAGTCATGAGTACAGCAGGAAATGTATCAAGCGAAACCATCAAACGTTATGTGGAATCTCAAAAGAAAAGGGGGTGAATCCATGCCCATGATCACACTAAGGCTGGAACTGCACAACCCAACGAAAGCCAAGCAGGAAATGTACGAGCGAATGACAGAATGGAACACAGAATTTGCGAATTGGCTATGGCATCATCCTGAATTAAACAAAGCGACCAGCAAGATATTCAAAGACTTTTCGTCACAAAAGTTTCCTTCTGCTATCGTGAATCAAACGATTCGAGAAGTGAAGTCCCAAAAGAAAAAACAAAAGGCAAAGAAGTTCCGAACATTTTGGTGTTGCTTTAACAATCAAAACATAAAGGTGGAAAAGAAAGGAGCGTTCTACACGGTTTCCTTCCCCACACTGGAGAAGCGAATTGGCGTGCCTGTCGTCACGCGCCCCTATCAAGAGGCATGGCTGAATCGGCTGATCCATGGAACCGCCAAACAAGGGGCGGCCAAGCTCTACAAAAAGCGAAAGAAATGGTGCTTGGCGATCGCGATCGCATTTGAAGTCAAGCCGCGGCACGAAACAAAGGTGATGGGGGTTGACGTTGGGCTTCGCTATATCGCCGTTGCCAGCGTAGGGACGAAATCGTTGTTTTTCAAAGGGAGCCAATGCGCCTTTGTGCGCCGACGATATGCGGCTTTGCGGCGAACGTTGGGCCAAGCGAAGAAGCTTCATATGATTCGCAAAATCGGCGATAAAGAGTCCCGCTGGATGAAGGATATGAACCATAAAATCAGCCGTCAAATCGTCCGTTTTGCCCTTGCCAACGGTGTTGGCGTGATTCGGATGGAAGATTTGGCGGGGATTCGGAAACGAGCCGCTTCGGCCAAAGAAGCAGGACGAAATCTTCATTCGTGGGCGTTCCATCAACTGCAAACGATGATTGCCTACAAAGCCGAAATGGCGGGCATTCGGGTGGAGTGGGTGAATCCGACCTACACCAGTCAAACATGCCGATGCGGGCATCGGGAGAAAGCGAACCGAAACGGCATCCACTTCCGATGCCAAAAGTGCGGATACACCATCCACGCCGACTTGAATGGCGCGATCAACATCGCCAAAGCGATTTCGGGCTTCGCCGCCTAACCTAGCGCACTGGTCACAGGTGCGCCGCCCATTGGGGTACATCTTAACCCGATGGGACGGGGTGATGACACACCCCTGAACTTGGGCGTTGTCTGAACCAGAAATGGATGAGGACGCGAACGACCCAAGAATCCCACGCCCTTTAGGCGTGTGGAGTGTCAAAACCGGCAAATGCGTCTAATGAACATTCCGTTGGACCGGATCATTGCTGTCGAGCCGACGCGCATCATCGGTTCGTTTGATCGTCGGGGGGAAGAGGCTGTAGTACATACTCGCTGAACGGGTGCACGCGCCTTTGGGCGCGTGTTTTTTGATGGCGGTCGAACCGTTTTTGTCTGCCGTCTGTGCTGTTGCATCGCGCATTCTCCCTAGATGAATGCGGCACTTGTGTTGCGACGCGCCAGGGAGCGGAATGGTTTTTGTTGCATAGGCGGAGGCCATCTTTTAGAATGGAAAGGACGAACGATTGATCGTAGGGGGGAAGAATACATGCGCGGCAAACGGATTGCTTTGTGCGCCTCGCGCAAACTGGACGAGATGACGACGCTCATTGAAAAGCAAGGAGGAACAGCCGTCATCCGCCCGGCGCAAGGGACAGTCTTTTTAAAAGGGAGCGAACTCGGAGAGGAAATGCGGGCCGTCATCGCCATGCAGCCGGACTGGATCGTATTTACGACGGGAATCGGCTTTGAGGCGCTGTTGGAAGCGGCGGAACGGGAGGGAATGGCCGCCGAATGGCAACGGATGATCAAAGAAGCGAACGTGGCCGCCCGCGGCTATAAAACGGTGGCGGCGTTGAAAAAAATCGGTGTCACCCCGGTGGCGGCGAGCGAGGATGGGACAACGAAAGGGTTGATTCGTGTCCTTGGCGCGCACGATTTTGCCGGAAAGAAGGTTGTTGTGCAGCTGTACGGCGACACTGCGCCGGCTTTGAAGCAGTTCTTTCTTGAGCGAGACGCTTCGTATACGGAATTGCTTCCATACCGGCATATCGCTCCAGATGAGGAGACGATGGCGACACTGTATAAAGAAATCGTCGGGCGCGAAGTCGATGCCGTCTGTTTTACATCGGCG
The DNA here is from genome assembly GCF_001544315.1 of Geobacillus jurassicus NBRC 107829. Lineage (GTDB taxonomy): Bacteria > Bacillota > Bacilli > Bacillales > Anoxybacillaceae > Geobacillus > Geobacillus jurassicus. The sequence goes on along the minus strand of NZ_BCQG01000007.1, from coordinate 43,153 downwards.
ATGCAAGTCCGCTTTTTCTTTTCGTTCGCCCGCGAGAAAAAAGAGATCGCACCGCTGCTTGACGTGTTTCGCACCGATGTTGTGGCCTGCGCCGTCGGCAAAGTAACGCAAGAAGCGCTTGAAGAAGAAGGAGTCAGTCGCGTCGTCGCCCCGGAACATGAGCGGATGGGAGCGATGATCGTGACGCTCGCACGCTGCTTTGATGCGTAAGGCCTTTTTGGGGTTGCTTTGTTTTAGACAAATGGCACATGAAGCGAAAGCGGCGCTCCACGAAACGCAGACGATCGTATTCAGCCGCATGTATTGTCCTAGGCGGCAAAGATGTTTACGGTGTTGTTTTGGCGTCCGGATATCAAAAACGCTTTTTGCGGTGTGATATCGCTCACAACGGCGAAGGCGTCGCCCACAGTATAATGGAAACAACGAACGGATGATAAAAAGGAGGAATGGATGATGCATTCGTTTTGCCATATGGGCGGCCCTGAAGGAGTGGAACTATGCGCTGGTTTGGCTCAATTAAAGCAGGAGCATGGCCCGCTGCGCGTCCAAATGGAGCAGCTGCTTGCCTTCGCTGAGACGATTGGACGAGGAACGGAGATCAGCAACTGGCGCGAGCCGCTCGCCGAGTTGAGAGAAAAAGTCGAATCGTTCGTCGCTGCGTTGGATCCGCATTCGGAGCGGGAGGAAGGCGTATTGTTCCCGATGATGGCCGAATACATTGGACGGACGACCGGGCCGATTGCTGTGATGGAATACGAACATGAGCAGGCGAAAGCGCGTCTTTCCATGTTTTTGGAGAAAACCACCCATTTGCCGGAAACGGTCGACAGTGAACAGGCGTTGACGCTCGCCGATGCGGTTATCGAGGCGCATCATATTTTGGATGAGCATTTCATGAAAGAAGAAAACGTGCTTTTCCCGATGGCGGAACGGCTGTTGTCGGATGAGGAGAAAGAGGAGCTGTTTGCACGCATTTACGAGTGACGATGGAATGGAAAACGGGATGCTTCCTTGTGTGGAGCATCCCGTTTTCTTCATGGCACGCCGATGGATCGGTTTGGCGCCGGTCCGTGATGGAGAGGGACGGGAGGCGGATGAACGGCATCCCGTTTTCCGTGATAACGGTCTCGTTTGCGGATTTTATGTTGCCTGCCATTCGCTTACTGGGCGCGGTCAAGCGAATCGACGGATTTCGGCAGCCGCTTCCGATAGACGACATAGCTGCGCTGCAAATAGCGGAGCGGGAAGCTGAACACGTGAACGAGACGGGTGAACGGCCAGACGGCGAATAAGCCGAACACGGCAAGAATATGGATTTTGAACCAAAGCGGCACCGTTTCCATATAAGCCGGGTCCGGGCGGAACGTGAGAAGGCCGCGGAACCACGGGCCGATCGTCGTCCGATAGTCAAACCCATGCGAATTGACGTTCAGCAGCGTCGATGACAACCCGCTCGCGATCACGACAAGCAAAAACCCGAGGGCGACCCAGTCGCCGGTGCTGCTAGTCGCCCGCACGCGCTTGACCGTCAGGCGGCGGCGGAATAAGATGGCCAAACCGACGAGCGCGGCCAAGCCGGCCGGAATGCCGCCTGCCAAGGCGATGGCGTGGTACATCTCTTCTGTCACGCCAAGCGCTTCATAAAACGACTCAGGAATGAGAATGCCCATCACATGGCCGACAAACACGAACAAAATGCCCCAGTGAAAGAGCAGGCTGCCAAGGCGCAGCTGTTTTTTCTCCAACAGCTCGCTTGATTTCGATGTCCAGCCGAGCTGGTCGCGCTGGTAACGCCAAATATGGCCGACGACGAACATAACAAGCGCTAAATACGGAACAATCACCCAGAGAAATTGGCTAACCATGCCGTTGCACTTCCTTTCGGGAGCGGCGTCACGCCGAGTTGAGTAAAGGTAACGTGGAGCGCTTCAAACAGCTTGGCATACGGGCTGCCCGCCGCTGCGAGCCGTTCGCCGATTTCGCGGATGTGGCCGGCATAGTCGGCAAGCAAGGCGATCGTATGCTCTTTATCTGCATAGGCCATCCATTCGAGCATCAGCGGCAAATAGTCAGGCAGCTCGTGATTGGAGACGGCGAATCCGGCCGCCTCGTAGCGCGCTTTTAAGGCGACGAGTTCGATTCCGCGCTCGCGCTGCTCGCCGTTTGTCATATACGTAAGGTACAAATTCGTTTTTTTGCCAAAATCGAATGTTTCGACATACTGCTCCATCCGCTGGCGGGCTGGGATGGAGGCGATTTGTTCGGCAAACGCCAAAATCGGCGTGCGGACGGCTTCATCGTCAAGCGAGCGGATGGCGTCCAAGCAGTCAGGAAGCGATTCGGCCCACTGTTCGTCCGGGTAAGACAACAAATAGGACACACACAAAAAGACCGTTTGTTGTTGTTCGCTGTTCATCATGAATCCTCCATTTCATTGTTTAAGGGGAAGGGGGGCAGGGCCCCGCCTTCTCCCTTACAGCGTGCCGCAGGCGCCCGGGCCGCCGGCGAACGCCAGTCCGCAGCTGCCTTGTTCCGCGTACAAGTCCGCAACTTCTTCGCGGTGCGATGCCGGAATGACGAAGCGGTCTTCGTATTTGGCGATTGCGAGCAGGCGGTACATCTCTTCGATGTCTTCGCGGCTTAGGCCGAGCGATTCGATAAGGCGGAGATCCGGCTGTTTGTTCGTTTGTTTCGCCCGCATGTACGAGCGCATGGCCGCCATTTTTTTCAGCGTCGTGCGGATGTGCGCCGTATCGCCCGCCGTCAGCAAATTCGCCAAATATTCGATCGGAATGCGCATTTCGTCAATGGCCGGGAAGATGTCATCCGCACTGGCGTTGCTTCCTTTTCCTTCGATCGTATTCATGATCGGGCTTAACGGCGGAATGTACCACACCATCGGCATCGTCCGATATTCCGGATGGAGCGGCAAGGCAATTTTCCAGTCGACGATCATTTTGTAAATCGGCGAGCGTTGCGCGGCGGCGATCCATTCGTCCGGAATGCCGGCTTCCTTCGCCTTGGCGATGACGGCCGGATCGTTCGGATCAAGGAACATATCAAGCTGGGCGTGGTACAGCTGTTTCTCATCCTCGATGCTTGCCGCTTCTTTCACTCTGTCGGCGTCATACAGCATCACGCCGATGTAGCGGATGCGGCCGACGCACGTTTCCGAACAAATCGTCGGCAAGCCGGCTTCGATGCGCGGGAAACAGAGCGTGCATTTTTCCGCTTTGTTCGTTTGCCAGTTGAAATACACTTTTTTGTACGGGCAGCTTGTGACGCAATACCGCCAGGCGCGGCAGGCGTTTTGGTCGACGAGGACGATGCCGTCCTCGTCGCGTTTGTACATGGCGCCTGACGGGCAGCTCGAGACGCATGACGGATTGAGGCAATGCTCGCAAATGCGCGGCAAGTACATCATAAAAACGTCCTCAAACTCCGCTCGGATCGACTGCTCCATTTTGACGACGTTTGGGTCGCGCAACCCTGTGATGTGAGCGCCGGCCAGGTCATCCTCCCAGTTCGGCCCCCACGACAGCTCCATCCACTCGCCGGTGATGCTTGATTTCGGCCGGGCGACCGGCTGGTATTGTTTTGGCGGGCTGTTCGTCAACGTTTCATAGTCGTAATTCCACGGTTCATAATAATCGTCAATTGTCGGCTGGTACGGGTTGTAGAACAAATGGACGAGCCGCATGGCCTTCGAGCCGGATTTGAGCCGCAATTCGCCGTTTTTCAATTCCCAGCCGCCTTTGTATTTGTCTTGGTCTTCCCACTGTTTCGGATAGCCGATCCCCGGCTTCGTTTCGACGTTGTTGAAGTACATGTATTCGGCGCCGGGGCGGTTCGTCCATGTGTTTTTGCACGTGACGCTGCACGTGTGGCAGCCGATGCATTTGTCCAAATTCATCACCATGCCGACTTGCGCTTTAATCTTCAAGCCAATCCACCTCCTCGAGTTTGCGGATGACGACGTACAAATCGCGTTGGTTGCCCGTCGGTCCGTAGTAGTTGAATCCGTAGCTTAATTGCGCGTATCCGCCGATCATGTGCGTCGGTTTCACATGGATGCGCGTCGGGCTGTTGTGCGTGCCGCCGCGGTTGTTTGTCAGCTTCGTCCCCGGAACGTTCATATGGCGGTCTTGCGCGTGGTGCATGAACGCCATGCCGCGCGGCAGCCGGTGGGAGACGACGGCGCGGGCGACGACGACGCCGTTTTCGTTGAAACATTCGATCCAGTCGTTGTCGTTGATGCCGGCTTCCGCCGCGTCATCTTTGTTCATCCAGACGGTCGGCCCGCCGCGGAACAGCGTCAACATCGGCAGAGAGTCGAAATACATGCTGTGGACCGACCATTTGTTATGCGGCGTCAAATAGTTCAAGACGACCTCTTTTCCATTTTCGTTCGGTCGTTTGTTTGAAAACGGCCGGTGCGGCAACACGGGTTTGAACGTCGCCATCGTTTCGCCGAACTCGTGCATCAGTTCATGGTCGATGTAAAACGACTGCCGGCCGGTCAACGTCCGCCACGGGATAAGCCGTTCGACGTTCGTCGTAAACGGCGAGTAGCGCCGTCCGCCTTTTTCTGAACCGCTGAACACAGGCGAGGTGATGACCGTTTTCGGCTGGGCGGTGATTTGTTCGAACGTGAAACATTCTTCTTCGCGCTCTTTCGCTAAATCGGCGAGCTCTAAATTCGTCTTTTTCTCGAGCGCCTCCCACGCTTTGACGGCCATTTTCCCGTTCGTTGTCGATGACAGCGTCAAAATCGCTTCAGCTGCTTGTTTCGCTTCGGTGATGTCCGGGCAGCCATCGGCGATCGAGGCGCGCTGGACGGTGCCGAGCCGGCGTTTCAACTGCTCGTATTCGTCTTTCGCCGACCAGGCGATCCCCTTTGCGCCGATCGGCTGGCGGGCCACATTCGGTCCTAAGGCGGTCATTTGATCGTAAATGAGCGTATAGTCGCGCTCGATGACGTGAATGTTCGGCATCGTTTTGCCCGGAATCGGTTCGGTTTCGCCTTTGCTCCAGTCTTTCACTTCGCCAAACGGCTGCGCCAGCTCTTGCGCTGTATCATGCAGCAGCGGGGTGGCGACGACTTCTTTCATCGGCTTTAAGCTGGATTGTTTTGCCACATCGGATACGGCTTTGGCGAGCGATTTGAAAATGTCCCAGTCCGAGCGTGCTTCCCAAAGCGGAGGCACGGCTGGATTGAACGGGTGGATGAATGGATGCATATCGGTGCTGCTTAAGTCGTGTTTTTCATACCAGGTGGCCGCCGGCAGAACGACATCGGAGTAGAGCGCTGTGCCGGCCATGCGGAAGTCCAAATTGACAAGCAAGTCAAGCTTGCCTTCCGGCGCTTCGTCGCGCCAGCGGATTTCTTCCGGGCGCAGGCTGTCCCGGTCGTCGTTTAACAAGCCGTTCGTCGTGCCAAGCAAATGTTTTAAGAAATATTCGTGCCCTTTGCCGGAGCTCGAGATCAAGTTGGCGCGCCAGACGATCAAATTGCGCGGGAAGTTCGCCTCGTTGTCCGGGTCTTCAATGGCGAACTGCAGCTTTTTCTCTTTCAGTTGTTTCGCGACATAGGCGCCGATTTCTTCCGGCGTGCGTGCTCCGTTGCGAACCGCTTCGTTATACAGCTCGATGCCATTTTTGTTAAACGTCGGGTACGACGGCAGCCAGCCGAGCCGGGCGGCTAAGACGTTGTAATCGCCAGGATGTGAATAGCGCGCTCGTTTCGCGAGCGGCGAGACGAGCTCATCGACCGGCCGCTTTTCGTAGCGCCATTGGTCGGTCGCAAAGTAAAAGAATGACGTGCCGTTTTGCAGTTTCGCCGGTCCGACCCAGTCGCGCGCCATGGCGATGGTCTGCCATCCTTCCGCTGGGCGCAGTTTTTCTTGCCCGACGTAATGAGCCCAGCCGCCGCCATTCACCCCTTGAGCGCCGACGAACAAGACAAGGTTTAAGACGGCGCGGTAAATCGTATCGGAGTTGAACCAATGGTTGATCCCGGCGCCGACGATGATCATGGACCGGCCGTTTGTGTCAATGGCGTTGTCGGCAAACTCGCGGGCGATTTTGACGACGAGATCGCGGTTGACGCCGGTGATCGCCTCTTGCCATGCTGGCGTGAACGGCACCTCGTCGTCGTACGAGCGGGCGACCGTGCCGCCGATGCCGCGGTCAATGCCGTAGTTGGCCAAAATCAAATCATAGACGGTCGTGACATACACGTCACCTGTTTCGGTGCGCACTTTTTTCACCGGCACGGCGCGCTCGATCGTTTTTCCGCCGTCATCAGTGAAATACGGCAGCTGAATCGGAATGACCTCATCCTCACTCCCTAAAAACGACAGGCGCGGTTCAATGGGCTGCTCTGTTTCCTCGTCAACGAGGCGCAAGTTCCATTTTCCTTTGTCTTCCCAGCGGGCGCCGATCGTTCCGTTCGGCACGGCAAATGAATGAGTGTTCTCATCGTAGACGACCGGCTTCCATTCGGCGTTTCCGGTTGGTTTGCCGAGGTCTTTCGCCAAGAGGAAGCGCCCGGCCGTCCATGCGCCGCCGTCTTGCTTCAGCATGACGACAAACGGAAAATCGGTGTACGTTTTCGCATATTGTTCAAAATACGGGACGGTCTGTTTGACGTAATATTCGTTTAAAATGACATGCCCCATCGCCATCGCCAAGGCGCCGTCCGTCCCTTGCTTCACCGACAGCCAGTCGTCGGCGAATTTCGTCGACTCGGCGTAATCTGGGCTGACGGAGACGACTTTCGCGCCGCGGTAGCGCACTTCGGCCAAAAAGTGGGCGTCCGGCGTCCGGGTGAGCGGGACGTTCGAGCCCCACGTGATGATGTAGCCGGCGTTGTACCAGTCGCTTGACTCCGGCACGTCGGTTTGGTCGCCCCAAATTTGCGGCGACGCTGGCGGCAAGTCGGCGTACCAATCGTAAAAGCTGAGTATCGGCCCGCCCATCAGCTGCATAAATCGAGCCCCGGCGGCATGGCTGACCATTGACATCGCTGGAATCGGCGAGAAGCCGATGTTGCGGTCCGGTCCGTACTTGACGACCGTATACAATAAGGAAGCGGCGACAAGCGTCAATGCTTCGTCCCAGCTGACGCGCACGAACCCGCCTTTTCCGCGCGCTTGTTTGTAGCGCTTCGCTTTGTCGGGGTTTTCGACGATGCTTTTCCACGCTTCAAGCGGGTTGTTCGGATGAGCCGCGAGCGCCTCGCGCCACATGTCGATCAACACGCCGCGCACGTACGGATATTTGACGCGCAGCGGGCTGTACATATACCATGAGAAGCTTGCGCCGCGCGGGCAGCCGCGCGGTTCAAAGTCCGGCATATCCGGCCCGGTCGACGGGTAATCGAGTTGCTGTCCTTCCCAGGTGACGATGCCGTTTTTCACGTAAATGTTCCAGCTGCACGATCCCGTGCAGTTGACGCCGTGGGTGGAGCGGACGACTTTGTCGTGCTGCCAGCGGCGGCGGTACGCGTCTTCCCAGGTGCGGTCGCCGTAGGTCGTTTCGCTATGACCGTCGGCTTGGCGCTCGATCGGCCGAATATATTTGAAACGGTTCGCAAGCGGAGATCGTTTTCGTTTCATTTTTGCTCACTCCTTTAAGCGTTCTGTACTTTTAACGATAGCCATGATGCCAATAACGCGATGTTAACTTTGTCACACTTGGCGGCATTGTCACAAATTCGTCAAACGAACGAACAAATATTCTTTCGTATGGTATAATGGGGAAAACGATAAAAGTTTGAGGGGATTTCGTTGCGGTACTCGAGTCATGTCATTGCCTCATTGTGTCTCGGAGCGGCGGCGTCCGCGCATACGGGGTTGCCGTTTACTGCCGCCTATACGGCGGGGCTTGTCATCGGCAGCCTTCTTCCTGACATTGATGAGCCGTCATCATACGTCGGCCGCCGTTCATTCGGCGTCGCTGGCAAAGTGAAAGAAGCGTTCGGCCATCGCGGCATGACGCATTCACTCATCGTCTGGGGCGCGCTCGCCGCGCTTGTTTGGCGCGATTCGGCGTCGCTGTTTTCGGCCGGATTGGCGCTTGGGTATTTGTTTCATATTCTCGAAGACTTTTTTTCTGTCCAAGGGGTGCCGTTGTTTTGGCCGTTTTCTTTCAAGCGGTGGAAAGTGCCGCTCTACCGGACGGGAAAGGGGATGGAAACAGTGCTTGTGTACGCCGCGTTGGCCGGTTTTATTTACCTCGGTGTTAACGGATTATTTCGCGAGTGGTGGCGGTCGCTGCCGTTTGGTTGGTGATGCCCGCCGATTTCGGCGCGGTGGCTCTTGAAAGGAAAAAGGGAAAAATGGGGACGGCGGCGAATACATATAAGAGAAGGGACAAAATCGACAAGGGGGAGAGGAAGATGAGCGAACAATATCCGGTGCTCCCTGGTGCGGAGCCGTTTTATGCCGAAAACGGGCCGGTTGGGGTGCTGCTCGTGCACGGGTTCACCGGCACGCCCCACAGCATGCGCCCGCTCGCCGAGGCATACGCGAAAGCCGGCTACACGGTCTGCCTGCCGCGCCTAAAAGGGCACGGAACGCATTATGAAGACATGGAGCGGACGACGTTTGACGACTGGATCGCCTCGGTTGAAGAAGGATACGAGTGGCTGAAGCAGCGGTGCAACACGATTTTTGTCACCGGGCTGTCGATGGGCGGGACGCTCACGCTGCATCTTGCGGAACATCATCCAGACATCCGGGGCATCGTGCTGGTGAATGCCGCCATCGATATTCCGGCCATCCGAGCTGGTCTGGCGGGCGGGGGCGAGCTGCCGAGATATCTCGATTCGATCGGTTCGGACTTGAAAAATCCGGATGTGAAAGAGCTGGCATATGAGAAAACGCCGACCGCTTCCCTTCTTCAGCTGGCCGCGCTGATGGAACAGACAAAAGCGAAACTCGATCGCATCGTCTGCCCGGCGTTGATTTTTGTTTCCGACGAAGACCACGTCGTGCCGCCCGCGAATGCCCAATTGATTTGGGACGGCATTCGTTCAGCCGAAAAAGAGATCATCCGGCTCTCGAACAGCTACCATGTGGCCACGCTCGACTACGACCAGCCAGTCATTATCGAGCGATCGCTCCAGTTTTTTGCCAAACATGCCGGATAGATGAATTCGTTGGCGCCCCATCCTGCCGAAAAATCAGGGTGGGTTGTTTCTGTTTTCACTTTATTTTTCTGAAAAAATGTATGGCTGTTTTACGCTGATTATTCTAAACTATTAACATAAAGAAAAACCATTGCTTCGATAAAGGAGCTCCTTTGATGAAGATCGAAAATGTCTCGTCACTTGTTCAAGAAAAACGAATCATTGAAGCGCTAAAGGAAGTCCGACCGCTTCTTGAAACGATGGGAATGTTCGAATGGCGCCGGGTGCTTTCCCGTTGGGAGACGCCGGAGCCGTTTCGCGCACTTGTCCGATTGTTTGATTATGCCTTGATGTATCGTCATAGCGGGCTTGTCGCGCGGTATGCCCACCGCAAGTTCAACACGCTGCAGACGCTCGCTTGGGTGTGCGACGAGTGGCTCGAGAACCGCCGGCCGCTCGATGTCGAAGAGGCGCTCACCCCGCGCCTTTTGGAAGCGCTCGAAGGCCGTGTGGAGGAGCCGAGGGAATCGATCGCCCGGGCGGCGTTTGCGTTGGTGCGCGCCTTGTTGGATATGCAGCGGGTGGATGAGGCGCGCCGGTGGATGGACGTTGTGGCCCGCTATGAGACGATGCCGATGCATGACAAATGGGGCTATTTTTACATCGAGACCGGCGACCGGAAGCAGGCGGAACCAATCATCCGCGCCGGGCTCGATGACCCGGAGCGCGGCGACATGTGCTATTTGTTGCTTGCGGATTTGTATGCTCTTGACGGCCGCCATCACGAGGCGCTCGCTGTGTTGGAGGAAGGCAGGCGGCGCTTTCCGCAAGTGCCGGCGTTTTACGCTGAGCGCGTGCGCCGCCTGCGCGATGTGCGCGCCTACCGCGAGGCGCTCGCGGCGATGGATGAACTCGACCGCCTGAATCCGCTTCATATGCATCGCCGTTATTTCGCCCATTTGCGCGCTGAACTGTATTACCAGCTTGACGAATGGGAGAAGCTTGAATCGCTTGTGAAAGCTGAGCCGCAGCTTGAAAAAACGCCGTACGCCCACGCACTTGGGCGGCAAAGTGAACGGGCGGTGGTGCTGCCGCTTGTGCCGGTCGTGCAAAAGCACAACTATTGCGTGCCGGCGAGCTTGGAAATGATGCTCCGCCTGCTTGGCTCTCCCCGCACGCAAGACGAAGTGGCCGAACATATTTTTGATGTGCGAGGGTCGAAGCTGTCGACGACCGTTCACTATTTGGAAGAGCTCGGCTTTGTTTGCCGCTTTTTCATTGGTTCGCCGCCGCGCTGGAAGCGGCTGATTGACGAGGGTGTTCCGGTGCTGTTGAGCGTTGATTACGAACAGTCATCACACGTGCAAGTGCTGTTTGGCTATGACGAACGGCTCGAGGCGTTTTATGTGCAAGACCCGAATCTATTCGATCCGTTTGTCGTTTCAGAGGACGAGCTCAAAAAATGGTATGCCGGGACGCATTATTTGTCGATTGTTGCGTTTCCTCGGGAAAAAGCGGCGCTCGCCGCTGAGCTTCCAGAAGAGGAAGACCGCTATTTCCGCGAGTTGCACGCGTTGGCCGAAAAGATGGATGAAGATGAACAGGCGCATTTCGCCGCGTTTGTCGCCTTTTTGCGCAGGCATGAACACATCCCGTACACATGGCTGTATGTCATGAAGCATTTTGGCAGCGATGAGGCGAAGCCGCTTGTGTTGGAGTATACTAAGCGCGTCTTGAGCGAGTATCCCGAGCATAACGACTTGTTGCTTATGGCGGCAAAAGCGTACGTCTACGCCCAAGAAATGGAGCGGGCTGAGGACGTGCTCAAGCGGGTGAAAGGAAAGGGGCAAAGCCCGATCTACCATTATTTGCGCGGCCGCATCGCCTTTTTTGCCAGCTGCTACGAAGAGGCGGCCCGCTATTTCCGCGCCTCGCTCCAGTTGGACACGGATCAGCCGGAAGTGTGGAGCTATTTTGGGCTCGCCTCGGCGTACGCCGGCCATATCGAAAAAGGGCTCGTCTCTTCGCGTGTGGCGATCAGCCTGTATCCGGGCGATTTGTTTATCGAAACGAACCATGGCGTGCTTTTGTTCCACGCGAAGCGGTTCGCCGAAGCGCGCGACTGGTTTGATCGTCTTGTGCGCCGCGAGCGGAGGGATGCCCAGCTTTGGTATGAGCGGGCCCGCTGCGACATGGAGCTCGGCCGCCGGCGCAAGGCGGAACGCGGCTTTTGCGTCGCGAAAGCGCTCGATCCACAGGAACCGTACCCGTATTTGATGCTTGCCGATTTGTATCATGACGACGGCGACTGGGAAAAGGCGAAGGCGGCGTTGGAAGAGGGGCTGGCCGCCGCTTGGCGGTTGGCGCCGCTTTACGTCCGCCTTGGCGATCTCTATATGGAGGAAGGAGAGGCGGAAAGAGCAGCGGCTTGCTACGAAGAAGCGATCCGCCATGACCGTGATGATGTGTTTGCCCACCTCGGCTTGGCGGCTGCCCTCGCGGAGCGCGGGGATGCGGAAGCGGCTCGCCGGTATGTAGTCAAGCAGCGCGTCCGTTTTGCCAACAACAGCGAATATTGGCTCAATGCGGGAAAATGGCTGATCGCCCACGGTTTCGCGGATGAGGAGGAAGGACGCGAAACGGCGCTGTCATGGTTGGAGAAAGGGCTGCGCCTTGCCGAGTTTGATGCCGAAGAAGCGTACGAGTTTTACATCGATCAGCTGACAACGCCAGCTCTTCTCGAGCGCGGCCGGGCGTTTTTAGAGCAGCTTGTCTCGGCTCGCCCGAAACTCGCTTCGGCCCATTCCGCTCTCGGCGTCCTTTATGAGCGGCAAGGACGGCCGTCCAAGGCCATGAGTGTTTACCGGGAAGCCGCCGCAATGAGCCATTCGCTTTCACTCTTCCGGTTGGCGGAGCTGTGCGCCTCGCTCGGACGCTACCAAGAGGCGAAACAACATTATGAGGCGTGTCTCAAAGCCGATCCGTCGTTTGCCCTCTGCCATTTTCGCTTGGCTGCTCTATATGAGGCGGAAGGAAACGAAGAGCGGCAGCACGTGCATTTGCTTCAGGCGGTCCGCCTTGCCCCGCTGCGTGTGGACATCGAACAGCTTGCCGAGATGGCAGAGCCTTCCGCGCTGCTTCGGGCCTTGGCCGATGCTCGTCCGCATGCGGGAGAGGTGTGGTATTACGACAGCCTCGGGTATGTATATGGAGCGCTCGGACGCCGCGATCAAGAAAAGGCGGCGGTCGAGAAGGCGCTTGCCCTTGCGCCGGACCATCATGAAGTGCTCCGCCATTGGGCGATGGTGCTCATCTGGGAAGGGCGCAAAAAAGAGGCGGCCAACCTGCTGGAACAGTTGGTGGTGCGCCATCCCGACGATGAATTGTTGTATCCCTTGTACGTCGCCCTTTTTCCAAAAACGATGCGCGGCTTAGGAAAGCTTCGTCACCGGTTGGAGCGGCTAAGGGCAAGCCGCGAGGAGAAAAGCGTTATTTATCGGAACGCGGCCGCTGCTCTCCTTCCGTATTTGGGAGAGGAACAGAACGAAAACGACGGGCCGGTGCGATGGTGGACAAAAGCGAAGGAATGGGTTGGAAGGTTTTCCTTGTTTTCTATCGTCATTGATTTGTATGAGGAGGCGATCCGTCTCGACCGCGGCAATGCGGAAGCCTATGGGCAGCTCGCTCGCCTTTATGCGGCGATCGAGCTGGAGGATGATGCCGTCAAAACGTGGCGCAAAGCGCTCGTCCGCGTTTGGGATCCTCCATTGGCGCGTGAATTCGTCGAACACTTGTTGACGGCCGACGATGTCCAAAAGCGTCAAGAAGCGCAAAGGTGGCTTGACCGGCTGCTGGCTGATGAACCGGACGATGTTGAATTGCGCATGTGGCAGGCGATCATTTGGCTTCGGGAGGGGCAACAGAAGAAAGCCGAGCGGCAGCTGCAGGCGATTGTTGCCGAAGAGCCGCTTGCGCGCGGGGCGCTCATGTTGCTTGGCGAACAGTATATGGAAACAGGGCGCTATCAGGAAGCGGCGGCGCTTTGGGAGCGCTACGCTGATTGGTATCCTGAGGATGAAGAGCTCAATATGCAGCTTGCGGCTGCCTACGAAGCGGCCGGGCACATCGAGCGGGCGCTGGCTGCAATTGAACGGTGCGCCCATGCGACCGAAGATGTTCGCCTTCGCTACGAACGAGCCCGCTACCTCGCGCTGCTTGGGCGCTTCGATGAGGCGAAACAAGAGCTTGAGGCGGCGTTAGCGGCCGATGAAAGCGGAGAGCTTGCCATGTTGGCGGCTGACGAGCCGGCGTTTCATCGCTTGGAGCGGATGTGATCAATTGTTGCTTTTCTTTTGATGGAAAGTTTGCTATCGTATGAGAAGAGAAGATGGACGGGGGCAAAAGGAGGTGGACGGGACGCATGGAAGCGCCTATCGATTTGCTTGTGTATATGTCGCTTGTCGGCGCGTTGTGGATCATCATGAAAGGGTATATGGGTGCACAGCGGACGGCGAGATCTTTGTTTTACGAGCCGGCATTGGCCTCAGTTCGCGAGCGGGAGGCGGGAGGAGGCGCCGAACGAGCGGCGCTTCCATGGCGCCCGCTGTTTTTGCCGCAGCGGCGGAAAATTCCGGTCCGGGAACGGGCAAGCCGGGCAGATGAGGATGGAAGGCCCTTTCATTTATATGGAACGGCATGATTTCGCTACATGATGAAGGAGGGCTTTTCATGAAAAAATGGTTATTTGTGCTGCTTAGTGCAGCCTTGCTTCTTTCCGGCTGCAACCGCAACGAACCGATCGATGAACATAGCCAAGGCATTTGGAACCATTATTTTGTCTACCCGATGTCAAAGCTCCTTTTGACGCTTGGCCATTGGTTTGGCGACAACTACGGCATCGCGATTATCGTGCTGACGCTCATCGTCCGGTTTTGCTTGCTGCCGCTCATTTTGAAGCAGTTCCGCGCTTCGATCGCCATGCAAAAACTGCGCCCGGAGCTTATGAAGCTGCAAGAAAAATATAAAAGCAAAGACCCGGAAACGCAGCGCAAGCTCCAGCAAGAAATGATGCAGCTGTATCAAAAACACGGCGTCAACCCGGCGAGCGGCTGCCTGCCGGTGCTCATTCAAATGCCGATTTTTATGGCGCTCTATTACGCGATTTCGCGGACGCAGGAAATTAAAACGCATTCATTCTTATGGGTCGAGCTCGGCCATCGCGATCCGTATTTCATTTTGCCGGTGTTGGCGGCGTTGACGACGTTCATTTCGCTCCGCCTGTCGCCGTCGATGACGGAGGAGCAACTGCCGCAAATGGCGATGATGTCGTACATCATGCCGGTGATGATTTTTATCGGCGCCAGCTCCGTTCCGTCGGCGCTGTCGCTCTATTGGGTCGTCGGCGGCTGCTTCTCGATCATCCAGTCGCTCATTTTGCGTGCCCAAATGAAGGCGGCCAAAGCGGCGGAAAACAGCTAAAACGCCATCAAAAATCCCCTGCCTGCTTTGCCAATGAAGAGCAGGCAGGGGACTGTTTTTGGTTCCGGCCTATTCCAGAGAACTTTACGGGATCTTGTTGACTTGATTGAGTTGAAAATCATTAAACGGCACCCAACGGAGCGGCTCGGTGTAACTGATCATGCGAATCCGGCATCGCTCTTTGTTCGCCTCGGTTTGAATGACGACATCATATTGCTCGTGGCCGGTTTTTTTCATCGATATGATGCGAAAGTGGACTGGATGGGGCAAAGACTCGATTTCAGCGACCGCCTTTCGGTCGGACTCGATGTTCACTTCATTCGTTTCAATATGGTTGAGCCTGCTTTGCAGCTGATATTTGAGCCACGTTGTGGAATGGCCGGTCGATACGATGAGCAGCATAACAAGGAACGCCCCTGCGTAAACAAGCATAAGTGTCTTTCGCGAAAATTTGTTCAGGAAGACGACGGACAAAATGACGGCAATAAGCACGAGCAAAAACAGGAGATTGAAAAAAAGGGGGATCATACATCATACCTTCTTTCTGTCTTTTGGCGAATCAACCATTCTATCGACTATTGGACCATAGAACCGGCATGTTTGTAAATGATTGTAATAACAAACCGGCGAAAAGATGAATCTGGGATACTTGATAGTTGAGCAGATACAAAACACAAAATCGATGCAAAAAGGGGTATTTTATGTATAATTTTTCTGTCAATGATAACAATAAAGGAAAAATTTTTACTTACAGTTCTTTAATATTATCTATAATCTTCTTTATTTATGCACTAGGTACATTAATAGTAGGGCCAAATGATCATGTTGCTTGGTTTAACACATTATATAGAGGCTTCTTAGGGGTTATTTTTGGTGCTATTTTTTTAATAACATTTAGAAGTAATTCAGAAAAGAAAATAAACATTTTTAGAAAAGTTGTGTGGTTAGGTATCGTCTTAGTTATTTTGTTTTTCTTATTTGTCGTTTTTATCTATCTAGTCTTCATATTTGGTTAATGAATACAATGAAGCAAATGGTGTGAAAGAATACTGGATGGTCGACCCAAGCAATCGGACGATTGAAGTGCTTGGTTTGGAAGACGGGCGTTTTCAAAAGCGGGCTGTATTCGGCCCAGAGGATGTGTTGACGTCTTTTTTGTATCCGGATTTGGAGATTCCGCTTGCCGAGATTTTGACGGTTGAGGTAGAGTAAAAGCAAACGATGGCGAAAGTTTCGTAGAAGAAGGGGAGACGTTGGATGAACAAAGCACTCATTAACATCGATTACACCTTTGATTTTATCGCTGACGACGGCGCGCTCACATGCGGGAAGCCCGGTCAGGCGATTGAAAAAGAGCTCGTGCGGGTGACGAAACAGTTTATTGACAACGGTGATTTTGTCGTCTTTGCCATTGACAAGCATGCGGCGGGAGATCCCTATCATCCGGAAGCAAAGCTGTTTCCCCCGCATAACATTGAAGGGACAGAGGGACGAAAGCTGTACGGGGAGCTCGAGGCGGTGTATCAGGCGAACAAGCATAAAGACAATGTGTATTGGATGGACAAAACGCGCTACAGCGCGTTCGCCGGGACTGATTTGGAGCTGAAATTGCGCGAGAGAGGCATCACTGAAGTGCATTTGGTCGGCTGCTGCACCGATATTTGCGTCCTTCATACGGCGGTCGATGCGTACAACAAAGGATTTCGCATCGTCGTCCACCGGCGGGCGGTGGCGAGCTTCGACGCGGTCGGGCACGAATGGGCGCTCCGCCATTTTCGCCATACGCTAGGCGCAGAAATAGTGGAATAATGGAGAAAACGTGATAGAATAGACGATGAACGTTCTTTTCGATTCGGCGGCGCAGTCATTCGTGTGTTGGAGGTTGCAAATTCATGAACGAAAAATATGCCGATGACAGTTTGATGCTTCATACGGACTTATATCAAATCAACATGGTCGAGACGTATTGGGAAGACGGCATGCATGAGCGCCGCGCCGTGTTTGAGGTGTTTTTCCGCAAGCTGCCGTTTGGCAACGGCTATGCGGTGTTCGCTGGGCTTGAGCGCGTCATTCAGTTTTTGCAACAGTTCCGTTTTTCCGACAGCGACATCGACTATTTGCGGCATGAGCTTGGCTACCGTGATGACTTTTTAGACTATTTGCGGACGCTTCGCTTCACCGGCACGGTCCGTTCGATGCGCGAAGGGGAAATCGTGTTCGCCAACGAGCCGATCATGCGCATTGAGGCGCCGCTTGCGGAGGCGCAGCTCATCGAAACCGCCATTTTAAACATCATCAATTTTCAGACGCTCATCGCCACGAAAGCGTCGCGCATTAAGCATATTCTCGGGGACGAGCCGGCCTTGGAGTTCGGCAGCCGGCGGGCGCAGGAGATGGATGCGGCGCTATGGGGCGCGCGCGCGGCGTATATCGGCGGGATTGAGGCGACATCAAACGTGCGCGCTGGGAAGCTGTTTGGCATTCCGGTCGCCGGGACGCACGCCCATTCGATGATTCAAGCGTATCAGGATGAATATGTCGCGTTTTTGAAATATGCACGCCGCCATAAAGACTGCGTATTTCTTGTCGATACGTACGATACATTGAAATCGGGAGTGCCAAACGCCATTCGCGTCGCTAAGGAGCTGGGCGACCAAATCAACTTTATCGGCATCCGCATCGACAGCGGCGACCTCGCCTATTTGTCAAAAGAAGCGCGGAAAATGCTCGATGAAGCTGGATTTCCGAACGCGAAAATTTTCGCCTCGAACGATCTGGACGAAGATACGATTTTAAACTTGAAATCGCAAGGGGCAAAAATTGATGTGTGGGGAATCGGCACGAAATTGATCACCGCATATGATCAGCCGGCGTTAGGCGCCGTTTATAAAATGGTGGCGATTGAAAATGAAAACGGCGAGATGATCGACACGATCAAAATCAGCGGCAATCCGGAAAAAGTGACGACCCCGGGGCTGAAGCGGGTGTATCGCATCGTCAATAAAATCAATCAAAAAGCGGAAGGCGACTACATCGCTTTGGAAAGCGAAAATCCGCAGCAAGAAGAGCGGCTGAAAATGTTCCATCCGGTTTATACCTTTATCAGCAAATTCGTCACCAATTTTGAAGCGCGCGACTTGCATGTGACGATCTTCGACAACGGCCGGCTCGTGTATACGCCGCCCCCGCTTCGGGACATTCAGGCGTATGCGAAAGAAAGTTTGCGCCTGTTTTGGGAGGAGTACAAACGGACGCTCAATCCAGAGCAATATCCCGTCGATTTGAGCCAAGCGTGTTGGGACAATAAGATGGAAAACATCCGCAAAGTGAAAGAAACGATCGCGCGCATGCCGACGAAAGAGTAAACATCCGCCACTCTGCGGACAAGCCCGGAAGGGGCGAAAAGGAAAGGCGAACGAATGGCGGGGTGCATATGGCGCTCCCGACAACTCTCAAGGCGGGAAATGGATGAAGCCGATGCGCTGTCAGGAGAAGGTGTCCCATGGCGAGATGGGACACCTTTCCGTTCATGGCTGTGTTTTTTTGCTTGGCAGCTGTTTGTCCAGTTCGTCAACGAGCATGGTGAAATGGCGCAAGACGCGCTTGATCGGTTCAGGGTTTGTCATATCAACCCCGGCTCGCTTTAGCAGGCGGATCGGGTCATCGGATGCGCCGGAGCGCAAAAACTGTTTGTACCGCTTCACTGCTTCGCCGCTTTTGTCGTTTTTGATGTCGCTCACGATGGCGTACGAGGCGGCGAGGGAGGTCGCGTATTTGTAGACGTAAAAGGCGTCATAAAAATGCGGGATGCGCAGCCAGCCGCGCGCGGCGCCGGGATCAGCGGCGTACTCGGGGCCGTAATACGTTTTCAGCAGGCGAAGCCATAGTTGGTTCAGTTCGTCCGCCGTCAAGCTGCCGCCTTGGCGCACTTTGTCATGAATCATCCGCTCAAATTCGGAATACATCACTTGTATGTACAATGTGCCGCGGATTTGTTCGATTTGTTCCATCAGCAGGCGGAGCTTTTCATCCTTTGTTTTCGCTTGCTTATACAAGTAATCGAGCATCAGCCATTCGTTCGCTGTCGAGGCGACTTCAGCGGTGAAAATCGAATGGCCGGAATAATGGTACGGCTGCGCGCGGTTCGTGTATACGGAATGCATGGCGTGTCCGAGCTCATGCGCCATCGTCAACACGCCATCAAGCGAACCGTTGTAATTGAGCAAAATGAACGGATGGGTGTCATACGCTCCCGTGTTGTAGCCGCCGGTATATTTTTTTGGGCGCGGGTAGACATCAAGCCATCGTTCTTGAAACGCTCGGTGCACCTGTTTGATATAGTCGGCGCCGAGCGGCTTGAGCCCTTCCAAAATCAACGTCTTCGCTGTTTCGACCGGAATCGGCTTCATTGTTTCACCGACAAGCGGTACGTACAAGTCATAGCTATGGACGCGGTCAAGCCCGAGCGCACGCCGCCGCAGTTCGACATAGCGGTGCAGCGCCGGCAAATGGCGGCGGACGGCGGTGATCAAGTTGTCGAACACTTCCTTCGGCACATCGTCGGCGGCAAGCGCGGCGGCGAGGCCGGATGGATAGCGGCGCACGCTCGCGTACAGCTCATCCGTTTTGACGGAGGCGTACAGCGTCGCCGCGGCGGTCTGCTCGAGCGCCTCATAGCTTTTCGCTTTCGCTTCAAACGCCGCCTTCCGGTAACGGCGGTCCGGATGTTGGAGTGCGGTAGCGTACCGGTCATCGGTCAGCGTCACTGTTTTTCCGTCCGGCGTGCGTATGGACGGCGGCTCGTAATCGCCGCGGGCGGCGTGGTCATAAATGTTTTCCGCTTCGCCGAGCGCCGGCGCGAGCTTAGCGAGCAGCTGTT
Organism: Geobacillus jurassicus NBRC 107829; assembly: GCF_001544315.1. Classification (GTDB taxonomy): domain Bacteria; phylum Bacillota; class Bacilli; order Bacillales; family Anoxybacillaceae; genus Geobacillus; species Geobacillus jurassicus. The sequence goes on along the minus strand of NZ_BCQG01000007.1, from coordinate 23,663 downwards.
CCTCACGTTTCGTTAGGGTATGCGGCTTTTGTTCGCGCAACTCATTAAAGTAATAGCGATACGCCTTCAGCGGTTTGCTTTTTTGGAGCTTCCTGAGCGTCCGCTCTGGGAGGGCGAGCAGCTCCGGTTCGATGAACGCTGTTTTCGCCGCGTATCGGGCGGCGAGCGTTTCCACCTTGGCGCCAAGGCGGGCCGCCGCTTCGTCTTCAATGTTGAGGTCGCGCTTTAGGCGGGCGTAAAGCGACAGTTTTTCCAGCTTGCGGGCCGTTTGTTCGTTTAGGGCGAACAGCTGGGCGATCGTCTTTGCATCGTCAAGCTTCCCTTCAAACGCCGCCAGTTTCGGCAAGGCGTTTTGCACCGCCTTATAGTCGCGCATCCATTCGTGTTCGGATGGGTAAATGTCGGCCACATTCCATTCATATGCGGTTTCGGCGGCGAATGTTTGCCATGGGGCAGCAAGGAGAAACACCGCCAAGAGACCAACGAGCCGGCGCTTCATGTCATCACGTCCTTTCCGTTTTTTCCTCTTGTTGGTAGTATGCGCAAACGGAACGCTTTTAGCCAAAAAAGAAAGGGAGACGATCAATGGAACGAATTCGTTTAGCGGACGGTTTGACTTTTTCCCGCCTTATTCACGGCTGTTGGCGGCTTGCGGACTGGGGCTATTCCCGCGAGCAGCTGCTGTCGCTCATTGAATTTTGTCTTGAGCGCGGTATTACGACGTTTGACCATGCTGATATTTACGGCAACTACACATGCGAATCGCGCTTTGGCGAAGCGTTGGCGTTAAAGCCGAGCTTGCGCGCCCGGATCGAGATCGTGACGAAATGCGGCATCAAGCTGCCATCGAAGTACGGGATGAAATTATACGATACAAGCAAAAATCATATCATCGCTTCGGTTGAGCAATCCCTTCGACACTTCCATACCGATTATATTGATGTATTGCTTATCCACCGCCCGGATCCGTTTATGAACCCGGAAGAGGTGGCCGAGGCGTTTCTCCAACTCAAGCAGGATGGAAAAGTGCGCTATTTTGGCGTTTCCAACTTTAAACGTTCGCACTGGGACATGTTGCAATCGTATTTGCCCTTTCCGCTTGTCACCAACCAAATCGAAGTATCGGCGTACCGGCTTGAAAACTTCGAAGACGGCACGCTTGACCTTTGCCTCGAGAAGCGGGTGCCGCCGATGGTGTGGTCGCCGCTCGCCGGCGGGGCGGTGTTTTCCGCGAATGACGAGCGGGCCGTGCGGCTGCGCGGCGCGCTTGAACAGGTGCGAGAAGAACTCGGCGCCGAGACGATCGATGAGGTGCTGTACGCATGGCTTCTTGTTCATCCGGCGCGGATGATGCCGATTGTCGGCTCGGGAAAACGAGAGCGCATTGAGCGGGCGGTGCGGGCGTTGTCGCTTCCGCTTTCCCGCGAGCAATGGTTCGCCATTTTGCAAAGCTCCATGGGGCATGATGTGCCGTAAGGGGAGAGGACGATGAAAGTCATTATCGCGGAAAAGCCGGACCAAGCGGCGACGCTCGCCTCTATTTTTCCGCATCAAAAGCGGCAAGGATATATCGAAATTAAGCCGAACGACTTGTTTCCCGACGGGGCGTATATGACATGGGCGATCGGACATTTGTTCCAACTCGCCCCGCCCGAGCGATACCGCCCCGAGTGGAAGCGGTGGACGCTTAACACGCTGCCGATCATCCCGGAACGGTTCGAGTATGAGATCGAAAAAGCGAAGGCGAAACAGTTCAAGGTTGTGAAAGAATTGCTGCGAAAGCCGGAAGTGACGGAAATTATCCACGCCGGCGATGCGGGGCGCGAAGGGGAGCTGATCGTGCGCAACCTCATCCGCATGAGCGGCGTGAACAAGCCGATGAAGCGGCTTTGGCTGTCGTCCTTGACCCCGAAGGCGATCGAGGAAGGGTTCCGCCGCCTGCTTGATGAGCGGACGACGCGCCCGCTCTATGAGGAAGCGTACGCCCGCGCTTGCGCCGACTGGCTTGTCGGTATGAACGCTTCGCGTGTGTACAGCCTCTTGCTGAAGGAGCGCGGGATGAACGACGTCTTTTCTGTCGGGCGCGTGCAGACGCCGACATTGGCGCTGATCGTTCGACGTGAACGGGAAATCGAACAGTTCCGCCCCGAGCCGTTTTGGGAAGTCGTCGCTTCGTTTGTCATCGGCGACAAGCGCTATGAAGGAAAATGGACGGATGAAGACGGGCAGACGCGCCTCAAAGATGAGGCGATGGCGAAAAACATCGCCGCCTTTTGCCAAGGAAAACGAGCGGAAGTCGCCGACATCCGCACGGAGCGGAAAACGTATCAGCCGCCGCTGTTGTTCAACTTGTCGACGCTGCAGGCGACAGCAAACAAGTTGTACCGCTTCTCTCCGAAAAAGACGCTTGACGTGCTGCAATCGCTCTACCAAAAAGGAATTGTTTCGTATCCACGTTCCGATTCGATGCATGTGACGAGAGGGGAAGCGGAAACGTTTCCGGTTATTTTGCAAAAACTGTCATCGTTTCCGGTGTACGCGTCGTATTTTCCTCTGCCGAACTCATCGATTTTACAAAATAAACGTTATGTAAACGAGAAAAAAGTGACCGACCATTACGCGATCATTCCGACCGAGCAAGTCGTTGACCCGGAGAAGCTGTCGGCCGATGAGCGGAAAGTGTACGATTTAGTCGTCCGCCGTTTGCTTGCCGCCCACCACCGCCCAGCGGTCATCGATTATACGACCGTCACGACGCACGTTGATGGCCGGGCCCGCTTCGTTTCGAAAGGAAGACAGGTCATCGAGGAAGGATGGCGCGCGGTCATCCGCCCGCATGAGGAGGAGAAAGACGCTGTGCTCCCGTCGCTTGAGCGAGGTGAGGCAGGTGAAGTGGCCGCTGTAAGGGTGAAAGAAGGAAAAACCGAGCCGCCGAAACGGTATACGGAAGGCGAACTCATCACCTTGATGAAAACAGCGGGAAAATTTTTGGACGATGAAGAACTGGAGAAAGTGCTCGCCAAAACGGAGGGGCTCGGCACGGAGGCGACAAGGGCGGCGATCATTACGATGTTAAAAGAGCGGAAGTATATTGAGGTGAAAAACAATCTTGTGTATGCGACTGACAAGGCGAAAGTGTTGATCGAGGCGCTTGGCGGCACGATTCTCTCCTCGCCGGAAATGACAGCGAAATGGGAGCAGCGCCTAAGCGAAATCGGCGAAGGGAACGCCTCGCCAGCCGCGTTTATGGAACAGGTGAAAAAGTTGGCGCAAAAAGTCGTCGTTGACGCCATCGCCGCCGCGCCAAATTGGAATTTCAATGGGCTGGACACCGCCTCGATCCAGCGGGCGAAAGCGAAAAAAACAATAGGAGAGAAGCTCGGTCCGTGCCCGCTTTGCGGCGGTACGGTCGTCGACAAAGGAGTGTTGTACGGCTGCGACCAGTACGGGAAAACGAACTGTTCGTTTACGATTTCCAAACGCATTCTCGGCAAAACGATTTCGGCGGCGAATGTGAAAAAGCTGCTCTCGCAAGGGAAAACGAACGTCATCAAAGGATTCAAAAAAGGCGAGAAAACGTTTGATGCCGCGCTTGTTTGGGACGGGGACGAGAAGAAGCTGTCGTTTCAGTTTCCAAAACGGTGAGTCCTTTATCAATCAGGAGCGCCATTGGCTAAACGAAGGTGTCCCCGAAGGCAATGGGACACCTTTTCGTATGGCCATGCACAGTCGACCGCCCAACGAGAAAACGATGTTCGGAAGCTGTTTTTTGCTGTTTGCCAAGCTAGGTTTGCGATTCGTGAAAGAGCGGGCCGGGGAGGGTCTTCGGGCCGTTTTCGTAATTGGTGATTGTCCACATGATCGTATCCCCTTTCGCTCATTCATACTAAAATTATACACGAAATGGAAACAAAGCGGAAACATCAATAAACTATAATTTTATTATGTAAACAAATGAGCGATCGCCCCAACATTAGGTTACGGATGGGGCGGACGCCGGCACACGCCGATGCGGGCAGGGCGGTCTGGATAATCGGTGAACAGGCCGTCAATGCCGATTGCGCATAGGCGCGCGAGATCGCGCGGTTCGTTGACGGTGTAGATGTGGACGATAAGCCCTAGGCTATGGGCGGTACGCACCCACTCTTTAGTCGCGAGTGAAATCGGCAAGCCGATGCCATCGGCATAGACCGCGATTCGCTGCAATAGCTTGACCGGATCGCTATGGCACGCTTCATTTTCCCCGACGAGTTGAATGAGCGCAATGCCGCGTGGGATCATCACCTTTAGCGCTTGCAAGCTTTCCGGGTGAAACGATTGAAACATGGCGCGGCCTGGCTGCAAATAGCCTTTCTTTTGCAATAGGCGGACGACGGCTGCTTCGATGCCGGGCTGCTTTGTTTCAATGTATAAAGGGGTTTGGATATGTTCCGTTTTTAACATGTTGACCACTTCGTCAAGTGTCGGAATCCGTTCAGCGGCAAAACGCCCATCAAACCAAGATCCGGCGTCAAGCCCCTTCAGCTCGTTGAGCGAAAAGTCGCTGACCCGCCATGGAGCGCGGTTCGGGTAGATGCTTTCGGCGTTCGTCGTTCGGGCAAGGGTGGTGTCATGGATAGCGATCATCTTTTGGTCTTTTGTCATTTGCACATCGATTTCTATATAGCCCGCGTGCATGCGGGCAGCGAGGCGATAGGATGACAGTGTATGCTCGGGCGCATGCCCGGAAGCGCCGCGATGGGCGATGATGATCGGTTCAGAGGTGACGGACGGCTGTGAAGCAGTTGAAGCAGCGAGGCCGAGCGGCAGCCATAACAAAAACAACACATAAAGCCATCGATGGAGGGCGGCGGTTCGGCGCAACGTTGTTCCCCTTTCTGTTTTGGATCATACCATGTGCAGATGAAGAGGGTGTAAAAAGTAGAGAAAGACACGGCAAAATGTATTTGTATTGTGCCGCGTGCGGCAAAATGATATTCGTTTTTGCGCATAAAGAGCCGATTCATGCCGCATACTGTAAATGGCAACAAAACGTTGGGCTATAGCCAAGCGGTAAGGCAACGGACTTTGACTCCGTGATGCGCTGGTTCGAATCCAGCTAGCCCAGCTGAACGGTCGGCCAATCCGGAGGGCTTTGGAACGGCGAAAACGGCCTCCGTCTTTTCGGACGCGAGGCCGTTTTTTTATGGATTCGGTGCGAGCGGCGAGATCAATCGAAGCGATTTACGGCCACACAACGGTTTGGTTAACATCGACGCGTTCGTGTCAGCCGCCCGAATGAAAGATCGTCGACAAAAAAACTGCTGAGGCAGAAGGATTTTGGTCAATGGCGGCGAATGCAAAAAGTGAAAGGGGAGAGCGACAATGAAAACAGCCGATTTATGCGACCAATTTTTAGAAAAGTTGCAAGTATGCGAATTGCCGTTCCAATCATACGGCGGAAAGCGGGCGTTTTCCGGGCCGATTGCCACGGTCGATGTGTTTGAGGACAACGTTCTTGTCCGCGAAGCGCTGGAGACGGTGCCGCCGGGGACGGTGTTGGTTGTCGACGGAAAAGGATCGCGCCGCGTCGCGCTATTAGGCGACCGGCTGGCGCAAATCGCTTGCGAGAGGGGGCTTGCCGGCGTTATTATTCACGGCTGCATCCGCGATTCGGCGGAAATCGGCGCCATGCCGCTTGGAGTGATGGCGATCGGCACATGCCCGGTAAAAAGCAAAAAAGAGGGAAAAGGATCGCGCGACGTGACGCTTGAGTTCGGCGGCGTCCGCTGGGAGCCGGGGGCGTACGTGTACGCGGATGCGGACGGCGTTGTCGTCGCCCGCGAAGATTTGTCGGCAAAAAACGGTTGACGGCCGCTATCGAGTTGTACTACGATGAAAAAGGATGCTTGTTCCATGACAGCGCATATATGGCGGTAAGACAAACAAGGTGCCTGGCCCGCTTAGGGCTTGGGTGAAAAGGGAAGCCCGGTGAAAATCCGGCACGGTACCCGCCACTGTGATGGGGAGCTTTGCGGCAATAAGTCACTGAAGGCTGCTTCGGGAAGACGCCGCCAAGCGATGATCCTAAGTCAGGAGACCTGCCTTGTTTGGAGCGGACGGATGCCTACGGGACTATAGGCAGACGTGCGGAAGAATGATGGCCGAATAGGCTCTTTTGGCATATTTATGCCTACATGGGTATTTTTCTGCACCTCTGCTGTAGAGGTGCTTTTTCTTTTGCCTGAAAAAGGCGGAACCGTTTTTGCTCTCTATCACTCTAGCAAAAGGGGGATTCGATGGCGACGTGGGATTTGCGAGGAATGAGGCGTCATGTATTCATTTGCAACGGCGGGACGTGCCTGCGCCATGGCGGCGATGACGTGACGATGGCAGTGCGTGAGGAAATCGCCCGTCTCGGGCTTGATGATGCGGTTCATACGACAAGAACGCGCTGCAACGGCCGCTGCCAAGACGCGTGCGTGATGATCGTCTACCCGGACGGCGTCTGGTACCGGCTGATGACGCCGGAGAAGGCAAAAGAGGTCGTCCATCGCCATTTGCAAAACGGCGAGCCGCTTCGCGCGTGGGCGGCGTATGAATATCGTGAAGACGGGTTGACCCGTCTTGGTGGGACGGAGTCGGTTATTGGCGTTCGAAAGAGGGGGACGTAATGATGGAATGGGCCAGTTATGTAATGTTAGCGATATTTCTCGGTATGCGTCATGGGATGGACAGCGACCATGTCGCGGCCATTGCGGATATGGTCGGAAGCGAGTCGCGGCGAAGACAGCAGTTGGCGCTCGGAATCATGTACGCTATTGGACACGGAGCGATCGTGTTTGTCATGGGGGTGGCGGCGCTCGTGGTCGGCGCCCGGCTTCCCGAGTCGTCAGCCGCCGCCATTGAGCTCTTAGTTGGCGGTACGCTTGTGCTTCTTGGCGGGATGATGCTTTTTTCTCTTTTTCGGCGGGGTGAGGTGAAAAGCCGGTTTCAGCTCCTTTATGAGTTCGGCCATACGGTTACTCGATGGCTGCGGGGAAGGCGGGAAATGGACAGTTTCCGTTCTTTTTCGCATGTTGGTTGGGTTGGCGCCTTGATCATCGGCATCATTCATGGCATTGGCGTCGAAAGCCCGACCCAGCTAGCCATTATCACCCACGCGGCCGGAAAAGTGCATGTGAGCGCCGCTGTCCTTCAGCTTGTGCTGTTTGTCGCCGGCTTGCTCATTGCGACGATTGCCACAGCGGCTGGATTATCGTGGGGATTTTGGAAAGCAAAGCAGCGGGAACGGCTGTTTTATGTCCTTGGTGCGGTCACAGGGATCTACAGCATATGGTTAGGGATGTCGATGATAATCGAGATATGGAGAGGGGGGCTGTAAAGTGGGCGGCAAATTGCTCATCGTCGGCTTTGGCCCGGGAAGCGTCGACCATATGACGAAACGGGCTCGGGAAGCGATTGAAGAAAGCGACGTCATCATCGGTTACAAAACGTACATTGAACTCGTGCGCGACCTCATTGCCGGAAAGGAGATCATCAGCACCGGCATGACCGAAGAAGTGAGCCGCGCCCAAGCGGCGGTGAAATGGGCCGAGCGCGGCAAAACGGTTGCCGTCATCTCAAGCGGCGACGCCGGGTTGTACGGCATGGCCGGGCTCGTGTATGAAGTGCTGATCGAAAAAGGGTGGACGAAAGATAGTTCGATCGAAGTCGAAGTCATTCCCGGCATTTCCGCCATCCATTCGTGCGCCGCTTTGCTTGGAGCGCCGATTATGCACGATGCGTGCACGATCAGCTTAAGCGACCATTTGACGCCGTGGGAGCTGATTGAAAAGCGGCTCGAAGCCGCGGCGGCCGCTGACTTTGTCATCGCCTTGTACAACCCGAAAAGCGGGCGGCGCACCCGGCAAATTATCGAAGCGCAGCGCATCCTGCTCCGCCACCGGTCTCCGGAAACCCCGGTCGGTCTGGTGAAAAGCGCGTACCGTGAACGCCAGCACATCGTGCTCACTGATTTGGCGCATATGCTTGACCATGAGATCGGCATGTTGACGACGGTCATTATCGGCAACTCAACGACATTCGTCCATGACGGCGTGATGATCACGCCGCGCGGCTACCAGCGCAAGTATCAACTAGCAGCCGCCGTCCAGCCGCTCAAACCGCATGAACGGCTGCGCAAAGAAGCGGAGCCGTGGGCGCTTGACCAGACGAAACCGCTGAAAGATGAGGACGAAGGAAGCACGGGGGCACCGGGGGCATCAGGGCCGTCCGAAGCGGCTGTCCTCGCTGGCGGCAACCAGAAGGATCGTGCTTTCACCGCCTTGGCCACCGCGGTTCGACCGTCGTCTGTTGCCACGGTCACTAAGGAGGCCGAGCCAACGCCGCCGGCTGCCGTTTTGCCGACGCTTGCCGCGCCGCTGGCAAAAACAGCGGAACGGCAGCCGACCGCCGCGCCAAAACGGGTGAAAGAAACAGCCGAAGACGCGCTCGCCGCTTTAGAGAGACGGAAAACAAGAAAGACGGCGGCCGTGTTGTTGGAAGCGGCGGTGAGCCCGGGCGTGGCCAATAAACAGTTCACTCCGGAACAGCTCCTCGTGCTCGCGGAAATCGTCGGGCCCGATGGGAAAATGACGTACACGCCAGACCATTATATGAAAATCGAACGGATGACGGAGGATCCAGACGGGCTTGTGGCTCGTCTCGTTGCCGCAGGGCTGACGGTCATGCCGGTCGGTGATGTGCTGACGGTGAAGGCATGTGATTTTTGCGATGGAGAGAAAAAAGACGCCATTCCATACGCGGAGGAATTGGCTCGCCGATTTGGCGGCATGGCGCTGCCGAAAGAGTTGAAGCTTGGCATCAACGGCTGCGGGATGGCGTGCTACGGCGCGGTGCGCGAAGACATCGGGCTTGTGTATCGGAAAGGGAAATTTGATTTGTTTTTGGGCGGGAAAACGGTCGGCCGCAACGCCCATCCCGGCCAGCTTGTCGCTGAAGGCATTCCGCCGGAAGAGATTGTGGCGGTTATGGCAGAAATCATCGAACAGTATCAAGAACAAGCACATCCAAATGAACGGTTTCATAAGTTTTTCCGCCGCGTGAAGCAAGTCGGACGTTTTTCACACGAAGAGGCAAAACCGGCCGCGTCCATCGAAACGCCGGCTTGCGGTGAGTGACGGAAGCATGCGTTATATAAGTGCAGCTTGAACGTCTGCAGATGTCGTTGGTGTCGAAGCGACGCATCTTTTTCCGACAGTCGATCGAATAACCGGCTGGCTCCATAAAAGAGCATAGATGGGCGCCTCGTATTTGGATGAAACGCCCATTGGGTCATTGCGCTTATAGGGAACGGCGGAAGACGTCCGCTATACAAAAGGGGGAAAACAAGGATGAGAGCCATTTTATTTGTCGGCCATGGGAGCCGCGACCCGGAAGGAAATGAGCAAGTGCAGCAGTTTGTTGAGCGGCTGGGGCCGCGGCTGGACGCATCGTTTCATGTAGAAACGTGTTTCCTTGAATTCGGGCGTCCGTCGATCAGTGAAGGAATCGAACGATGCGCCGAAGCAGGGGCAACGGAAGTGGCGGTCGTTCCGCTCATTTTATTGCCGGCTGGGCACTCAAAGCTTCATATCCCGGCGGAAATTGATGAGGCAAAGAAGCGCTATCCGCACATCTCATTCCGGTACGGACGGCCGATTGGCGTGCATGAACAGACGTTTGCGATTTTGCGCGAGCGATTGCAAGAAATCGGCGAGCGGCCAGAGCGGCCAGATCACGGAACGGCGGTCATTTTGCTCGGCCGCGGCGGGAGCGATCCGGATGCGAACAGCGATTTGTATAAAATCGCCCGCTTGTTTTGGGAACAGACGGGTTATGCGCTCATCGAGCCGGCGTTTATGGGCGTGACGACGCCGTCGCTTGATGACGCTGTCCGCCGCTGTCTCATGCTCGGAGCTAGGCGGATCGTTGTTCTTCCGTATTTTTTATTCACCGGCATCCTTATTAAGCGGCTTGAGCGGCAAGTGGCGCAATACCGCCTCGACCATCCGCACGTCTCGTTTGCGCTTGCGGATTATTTCGGTTTTCATCCGAAACTGATGGATATCGTGCTTGACCGCCTCCAAGAAGTGCTCGCTCAAACGGTGGCGATGAACTGCGACGTATGCCAATACCGGCTGCACGCCGCCCATCATCACCATCACCATCATCATCACCACCATCATTGAAGGAGGAAGCGTCGATGATTTTATTGTTAGCCGGAACAAGCGATGCCCGCGAATTGGCGGTGATGATCCAACAAGCCGGCTATAACGTGGCTGCGACGGTCGTCACCGATCACGCGGCCGAACAGCTCGAAGCTGCCGGCATCCGCACTTATGTCGGCCGTTTAGACGCATCCCAGCTTGCCAAGCTGGCCAAAGCCGAAGGGGCGAAAGCGATCGTCGATGCAAGCCATCCATTTGCCGAAGAAGCGTCGAAAAACGCCATGCAGGCGGCGGCTGAGGCCCAATTGCCATATATCCGCTACGAGCGGCAGGCTTCTTCGATTGCGTCCGATAAGGTGACCTTTGTCGACAGCTATGAAGAAGCGGCCGAATTGGCGGCGGAAAAAGGCGGCGTCGTCATGCTCACAACCGGCAGCAAAACGCTCGACATTTTTGCCGCGAGGCTCATCGGCCGCCCAAACGTCAAGGTGATCGCGCGGATGCTGCCGCGAAAAGACAATCTCGACAAATGCGAGCAGCTCGGGTTTTCCCAAGAGCAGATCGTCATGATGCAAGGGCCGTTTACGAAAGAGCTCGATCGGGCGCTATACCGCCATTTCGGCGTCACGGTCGTCGTCACGAAAGAAAGCGGCAAAGTCGGGTTTGTCGATGAGAAAATCGCCGCCGCTGAAGAGCTTGGCATTGAGGTGATCGTCATCCGCCGCCCGCGGTTGTCGTACGGCATCGTGCATCACGATTTTGCCGGCGTGCTTAATGTGTTGAAGCAACACGCGCCGCTTCCAACCGCATAAGGAGGCAAAAAAAGAGGCAAGTTGGTGAGACAAGGTGCAAAAAAAAAAAGCCAGTTTAAGTGAACCGTGGATTTCAGCGATGCCATGATCTTGAGAAAGGAGCGAATACGAATGGATTTTCATACAACGTTCCGACCGGTGACGGTGCAGCCGGAACAAATCGAAGCGCGCAGCTTTCAACTCATTGATGAGGAAATCGGGGAGCATTCATTTACGGAAGAACAATATCGAATCGTTCAGCGCGTCATCCACGCATCGGCTGATTTTGAGCTGGGCAAAAGCCTCATTTTCCACCCAGATGCGATCCGTTCAGGCATTGAAGCCATTCGGAACGGCAAGCTCGTCGTCGCCGATGTGCAAATGGTGCAAGCCGGCGTCAATCAAGCGCGGCTCAAGAAATTCGGCAGCGCGGTGCGCGTTTATATTTCGGATGAAGATGTGATCGCCGAAGCGAAGCGGTTGAACACGACAAGGGCGATTGTCGCTATGCGCAAAGCGGTGAAAGAGGCGGAAGGCGGCATTTTTGCCATCGGCAACGCCCCGACGGCGCTATTGGAGCTCATTCGCCTCATCAAAGAAGGAGAGGCGCGGCCGGGGCTTGTGATCGGCTTGCCGGTCGGATTCGTTTCGGCGGCGGAATCGAAAGAAGAATTGGCGAAGCTCGATGTGCCGTTCATCACCAACTGCGGGCGAAAAGGAGGAAGCACGGTGACCGTCGCCGCCTTGAACGCCTTATCGCTGCTCGCTGAGCGAGAGTGACGGCGATGGAAACGAAAAAAACGCTGCGTGAAGGGTATACGACCGGATCGTGCGCGACAGCGGCGACCAAAGCGGCGCTCACAGCGCTCATTACCGGCAAGGAGCAGGCGAAAGCGACGATCCGCCTGCCGATCGGACGAATGGTGACCTTTTCGCTCGCCTCCTGTTCGCTTGATGGCGAAACGGCGACGGCTGCGGTCGTGAAAGACGGCGGGGATGACCCGGATGCGACGCATGGCGCGCTCATCGTTTCCACCGTCTCGTGGGCTTCTTCGTCTGGCGTTCATATTGACGGCGGCGAAGGGGTCGGGCGGGTGACGAAGCCGGGTTTGCCGGTGCCGGTTGGGGAGGCGGCGATCAATCCAGTGCCGCGGCAAATGATCCGCGAAGCGGTCGGCGAGGTGCTTGAGCAATACGGCCTAAATCGCGGGGTGAATGTCGTCATTTCCGTTCCCGGCGGCGAAGAGATCGCCAAAAAAACGTTGAATCCGAGACTTGGCATCATGGGCGGCATTTCGATTTTAGGGACGCGCGGCATTGTCGTCCCGTTCTCCACCGCCGCCTATCGGGCGAGCATCGTGCAGGCGCTTCAAGTGGCGAAGGCGAACGGCTGCTGTCATGTCGTCATCACGACTGGGGGACGGAGCGAGAAATACGCCATGCAAGAATATCCCCATTTGCCGGAAGAAGCATTTATCGAAATGGGCGATTTTGTCGGGTTTACGCTGAAGCAATGCAAACGGCTTGGCATCAAGACGGTGTCGATGGTCGGGATGATGGGAAAATTTTCGAAAGTCGCCCAAGGTGTGATGATGGTGCACTCGAAAAGCGCTCCGGTTGACTTCGGTTTTTTGGCGGCGCTCGCTGAGCAAGCCGGCGCCCCTTCCGAGCTGGTGGCCGCGGTGCGTGAAGCGAACACGGCGGCGCAAGTCGGCGACATGATGCAAGAAGCCGGTTGCACGAAGTTTTTCGAGCTATTGTGCGCAGCGTGCTGCCGGGCGGCGCTCAACGAAGTCGGAGGAGGCCTGACGGTGGCCACGTCCATTTATACGATGAACGGGCAACGATTAGGAAAGGCGGTGCAGATCGATGGGGACGATGAAGTTGATCGGCGTGGGGGCTGACGGGCAAGCGAGCCTCCCCGATTTGTATAAGCGATGGATCATAGAAAGCGAGCTGCTTGTCGGCGGCGAACGGCAACTTGCGATGTTTCCGGAATACAAGGGAGAAACGATCGTCATCCGCCGCGGGCTGGCGGAGCTTGTGGAGCGGCTCCGCCATGAGACGCGCAATACAGTTGTGCTCGCGTCCGGCGATCCGCTCTTTTATGGGATTGGCAGCTATTTGGCCGGCAAATTGCCGATTGAAGTGTATCCGGCCGTCAGCTCGGTGCAATGGGCGTTTGCCAAAATGGGCGAGTCTTGGCAAGACGCGGCGTTCATCAGCGTCCATGGCCGTCCGCTCACCGGCTTGGCGCAGCGCATTGATGGGCGGCGAAAAGTGGCGATTTTAACAGATGAGACGAATTCACCGGCCGCCATCGCCCGCTATTTGCTCGAGTACGGCATGACGGAATATGAAGCGTTTGTCGGCGAGGAGCTCGGCGGTCCGAATGAGCGCTGCCGCTTTTTTAAGCTGGAAGAAATGGCGGAAGCCGAGTTTCTTCCATTAAATATAGTTATTTTGCGGCAAACCGCTCCCGGTCCGGTTTGGCCGCTCGGTATTGACGATGACGAATTTTTCCAACGCAAACCAGATAAAGGGCTAATTACAAAGAAAGAAATTCGCGTCTTAAGCGTAAGCGCCTTGCGCTTGCGCCCGGACAGCGTCGTCTGGGACATTGGGACGTGCACGGGTTCGGTCGCGATTGAAGCGGCAAAGATCGCCCGCGACGGGGCGGTGTTTGCCATTGAAAAAAATGAATACGACCTTGAGATTTGCCGGCAAAACTTGCGAAAATTCCGCGTTGACATCACGCTTGTGCACGGTAGGGCGCCCGATCGGCTCGATGAATTTGCCGACCCGGACGCCATCTTTATCGGCGGCACGTCCGGCGCGATGGCTCCGCTGTTGGACGTGTGCTGCCGCCGCTTGAAACGGAACGGACGCATCGTCATCAATGCAGCAACGATCGAGACGCTTTCCGAAGCGGGCCGCGAGCTCGGCGAACGCGGGTTTCATGTCGACATCACCCTCGCGCAAGTGTCGCGAAGCAAGCCGATTTTAGACTTGACGCGCTTTGAGGCGCTCAATCCGGTGTACATCATTGCTGCGAAGCGGGAGGGAGACGAATGATCGGAACGTTGTACGGCATCGGTGTTGGTCCGGGCGACCCGGAGCTCATGACGGTGAAAGCGTACCGCCGCTTAAAAGAGGCGGATGTCATCGCCTATCCAAAAAAAGGCCGGCAAAGCAAAAGCTATGCCGAACAAATCATTGATGCGTATTTTGCTCCAGAGGAAAAACGGCGGCTCGGCCTCCATTTTCCGATGACAAAAGACCCAGCTGTGCTTGAGCCGAAGTGGAACGAGGCGGCGGATGCCATTTGGGCGGAGCTGTCGGCCGGACGCGATGTCGCGTTTGTCACCGAAGGCGACCCGCTTTTGTACAGCACGTTCATCCATTTGATGCACGTGATGGAACGGCGCTACCCGGAAGCGCCGATCGAAGTCGTTCCCGGCGTCAGTTCGGCAAACGCCGCTGCCGCCCGGCTGCGTCTGCCGCTTGCCGACGGCGACGAGCAAGTGGCGATCGTGCCAGCCCGCGACGATTATGAAGCGATGAAAGCGGTGCTTCTTCAGCATGATTGCGTCGTCTTTTTTAAAGTGGCGAAAGTGATCGATTTGATGATTCGCCTCTTGCGTGAGCTCGATTTGCTTCATCGCGCCGCGGTGGTGACGAAAGTGACGTCCGGCGAGGAAGTGGTGTGGAAGATCGAGGAGCTCGACGGAGCAGAGCTCGAATATTTGACATTGATGGTGGTGAGAAAGTGAAGCTGTATATCGTAGGAGCGGGGCCGGGCGCGCCGGATTTGATCACTGTCCGCGGGGCGGAGCTGTTGGCCGCGGCGGACGCCATTTTTTACACGGATTCGCTTGTCAGCGCGGAATTGATCGAGCGCTATCGGAAGCCGGGCGCTGATGTTTTCCATACCGCCGGCATGCATTTAGAAGAAATGGTCGCGGCGATGGCGGAGCAAGTGAAACAAGGACGACTTGTCGTCCGCGTCCATACGGGGGATCCGTCGATTTACGGAGCGACGCTTGAGCAAATTGCCTTGTTGAAAGAAGACGGAATTGAAGTGGAAATCGTCCCCGGCGTCAGTTCGGCGTTTGCCGCCGCGGCCGCCGTGCAGGCCGAACTCACCATCCCGGAGTTGACGCAAACGGTCGTTTTCACGCGCGCTGAGGGGCGAACGCCGATGCCGCCGCTCGAGAAATTGCAGGAGCTCGCAAAACATCATTGCACCATTGTCCTTTTTTTAAGCGCGACGCTGGCCAAAAAAGTGTCGTCCGCGCTCCTTGAAGCGGGCTGGAGCCCAGAGACGCCGGTGGCGGTCGTTTATAAAGCGACATGGCCGGATGAAGTCGTGATTCGCTCCACCGTTGCCGCATTGGCGGACGATATGCGCCGGCACGGGGTGACGAAGCATGCCATCATATTGGCCGGTTGGGCGCTCGATCCGCACATTCATGAACGCGGCTACCGTTCGAAACTGTATGACCGTACGTTTACGCACGGATACCGAAAGGGGGAGAAGTAAGGTGGGGGTTGCTGACACGAACAACGAAAGACACGGCGTCTATGCGGTCGTAGCCATTACGAAGCACGGCGTGGAGATTGCCCGTCGGCTCGGACGCACCCTTGCGGGGGCAGATGTCTATTATACAGATAAATTTGCCCGCGGCGATGAAACCGAGAACGGGATCCGCCTGTTTTCCGGCAACGTCAAGACGTTGCTGCCGGAGTTGTTCGCCCGCTATGACGGCCTCATTTGCATCATTTCACTCGGCGCCGTCGTGCGGATGATCGCTCCGCTGTTAAAAGATAAAAAGACCGATCCTGCGGTCGTGGTGATCGATGATAAGGCGGAACATGCGATCAGCGTTCTTTCCGGCCACCTCGGCGGGGCGAATGAGTTGACGCGGCGCGTTGCCGCCATTTTAGGCGCCCGCCCGGTCATTACGACCGCTTCCGACGTGCAGCAGACGATCGCTGTCGATCTGTTCGGCCGCCAGTTCGGCTGGGAATGGGAATCGGCTGACAAGCTGACGCCGGTGAGCGCGGCCGTCGTCAATGAAGAACCGGTCGCCATTGTGCAAGAGTCGGGGGAGACGGGTTGGTGGCCGGAGGGGCGGCCGTTGCCGAAAAACATCACCGTGTACGACTCGATCAATGCCGCGCTTGCCGCCCGCCCGGCGGCCGCGCTTGTCGTCACCCATCGGCTTCTTGATCCGGAAGAAGAAGCGATTTTGCAAAACGGCGTCCTGTATCGTCCAAAAGTCATCGCTCTTGGCATCGGCTGCAACCGCGGCACATCGGCGGACGAAATTGAAGCGGTCATCCATGAGACGCTTGCGGAGCTTCGTTTTTCGATAAAAAGCATCAAGGCAGTGTGCACAATTGACTTGAAAAAGGATGAGCAAGGACTTTTAGAGGTAGTAAACAAATATGGATGGGAATTTGTTGCGTATACGCCAGAGGAGCTGAACGAGGTGCCGATCGAAGCGCCATCCGAGACCGTCTACCGCTACACCGGCGCGTATGGGGTGAGCGAGCCGGCGGCGAAATTGTACAGCGGGGCCGATCAGATGGCGCTCGTGAAAAAGAAGTCCGGCAATGTGACGATTTCGGTGGCATTGATAGACCACAGACGCAGAAAGGGGAGCGAGCCATGCGACGACTCGTCATCGCCGCACCGGGAAGCGGCGCCGGCAAAACGACCGTAACGCTCGGTTTGATGGCGGCACTGAAGCAGCAAGGATATACGGTGCAAGGGTTTAAATGCGGACCGGATTACATCGATCCGACCTACCATACGGCCGTCACCGGGCGTCCGGCGCGCAACGTGGACAGTTGGATGATGGGAAAGGAAGCGGTCAAAACAGTGCTCGCCAATGGCTGCGTCGGGGCGGATCTCGCCATCATCGAAGGAGTGATGGGGCTGTTTGACGGAAAACAGCCGCTCTCCGATGAAGGATCGACGGCTGACATCGCCGCGTTGACCGAAAGCCCGGTGCTGCTTGTCGTCGATTGCGCTGGCATGGCCCGCAGCGCCGCGGCCATCGTCCGTGGGTTTCAAATGTTTCGCCCCGATGTGCGCATCGCTGGCGTATTTGCCAACCGCGTCGGCAGCGAGGGGCATTTTCGGCTTGTCAAAGCGGCGGTCGAGCAAACGTGCGGGGTGCCGGTCATCGGGTTTCTTACACAAGACGACGCGTTGGCGCTGCCGGAGCGCCATTTAGGACTTGTGCCGTCGGTGGAGCGCGGCGAGCTGGATTCGTTTTTTGCCGAACTTGGGCAAAAGGTGGCGCAAACCGTCGATTGGGAGACGCTCCTAGCCATCGCGGAAGCGCCCGCGCTGGATCCACCGCACCCGCTCATTCGGCCTTTGCGGCGCTACCGGGCGCGCGTGGCGGTTGCCAAAGATGCGGCTTTCCATTTTTACTATCCGGAAAATCTCGAGATGCTGGCCGCCTGCGGCGCAGAGCTTGTCTATTTTTCCCCGCTCGCCGGCGAGCCGCTTCCAAAAGGGGTCAACGGATTGTATATCGGCGGGGGGTTCCCCGAGGAGTTTGCCGCTAGGCTTGCCGCGCAAACGGCGGTCAAGCAGTCGATCCGCGCCGCCATTGAACAAGGGATGCCGACATTGGCCGAGTGCGGCGGATTTATGTTTCTTACCGAGCAGCTTGTCACGACGGACGGCACGGCCTATGAGATGGCAGGCGTCATCCCGGGGAGAGTGGTGATGAAGACGAAGCTCGCGGCGCTTGGGTACCGCGAAGTGCGCGGGCGGAGAGGAAACTTCCTGTTGCCGGAAGGAGAACGGGCGCGCGGGCATGAGTTTCATTACTCTGTATATGAACCGAGGGGCGAGGCACCATTTGCCTATGAAACGAGCGGGCGGTTTGGCTCAAAGCCGGATGGTTATCTAGCGCATCGGCTTGTCGCCGGCTACGTCCATTTCCATTTTGCTTCTGCTCCGGCAATGGTTGAGCGATGGCTCGCTGAATGTGAGAAGGTGGCAACCAATGGCTAAGGCGCTGCCGATCATGTTTCAAGGCACTCATTCCGATGCCGGCAAAAGCGTGATCGCCACGGCATTTTGCCGCATTTTCGCCCAAGACGGCTGGAAAACGGCACCGTTTAAGTCGCAAAACATGTCGCTCAATTCGTACGTGACGCCGGACGGGAAAGAAATCGGCCGGGCGCAAGGCATCCAAGCCGAAGCGGCTGGCGTGCCAGCCCGCGCCGAGATGAACCCGATTTTACTGAAGCCAAGCCGCGCCAATGAATCACAAATTGTCGTGCTTGGACGGCCGTATGGCAATATGCCGGCGTTCGCCTACCGGAACGAGTTTTTTCATCAGGGGCTGGCCGTGATCAAGCAGTCGCTTGACACGTTAATGAACGAATACGATCGGCTGGTGATCGAAGGGGCGGGGAGCCCGGCCGAAGTGAACTTAAATGACCGCGAACTCGTCAACATGCGCATCGCTCGCCTCGCCAACGCCCCGGTCGTGTTGATTGGCGATATTGAACGAGGCGGGGTGTTCGCCAGCCTCGTCGGGACGCTGGCGCTGCTTGCGCCTGAGGACCGAAAGCGGGTGATTGGCGTCATCATCAACAAGTTTCATGGCGATGTGTCACTGCTTGAGCCGGGGCTTGACTGGTTTGAACGATACACCGGCGTGCCGGTGCTTGGCGTCGTCCCATATTTGCCTGACTTGGCGATCGATGCCGAAGATTCGCTGGCGCTTCAGCGTTTTGCTTTATCCGCTGACAGAGAGCGGGCGATTGATGTCGCCGTCATCCGCTATCCGAAAATCGCTAATTTCACCGACATCGACCCGTTGTTAGCCGAATCAGACTGCCGCGTCCGGTTGGTGACACATGTAGATGAACTCGGGGAGCCAGATGTGATTGTGCTTCCGGGAAGCAAAAATACGATCGAAGACTTGATTTATATGAAAAAACGGGGGCTCGCCTCCCGCATCGTATCGCTTGTCCATGAGGGAAAAACGAGAGTTGTCGGCTTATGCGGCGGCTATCAAATGCTCGGCGCCGCCATCCGCGATCCGTACGGCGTCGAGACGCCGCTTCCGGAAGTCAAAGGGCTTGGTTTGCTGCCGATTGAAACGACGTTGGAGCGGACGAAAATCACTATCCGCGCGGAAGGGATGCTTACGTGGGCGGGCGAGCGGTTTTCGGTGCAAGGATATGAGATTCATATGGGGCGCTCGACGCCGCTTCCCGGCTATGCGCCGCTTGTTGAAGCGGACGGCCGCCAGGAAGGGGCAAAGAGCATGGATGAGCATGTGTTCGGCACGTACATGCATGATTTGTTTCATAACGACGCCTTTCGCACCGCGTTTTTCAATGCCATTCGCCGCCAAAAAGGGCTTTCCCCATCCGGCTCGGTACGCTTTCGTTCCTTGAAGGCGGAGGCGTTTGACCGGCTCGCCGCCCACGTTCGGCAGCACGTCGCAATCGAACGGATTGAACAAATGATGCATGAATTTCAGAAACGATCATCGGTGCTGTGAACGATATATTGCTAGAAGGGGAAAGGAGGAAGGCGCATGTTTCCCGCTCGATGCGGGGATGTTGCGCGAACATGATGAATATTTCGATTCCACCGATCCGCCGTGAAATAGTTGAACAGGCGCGCACCTATATTGATGAATTGACCAAACCGCCCGGCAGCCTCGGACGGCTTGAAGAAGTGGCGGCTGAGCTCGCTGGAATGACCGGAGAGCTGCTCCCGCGCGTGGCTCCGCCCGGAGTGCTCGTGTTTGCGGCCGATCATGGCGTCACGGAAGAAGGGGTGTCTGCCTATCCGGCCGAAGTGACAGCGCAAATGGTGCATAACTTTGCCAACGGTGGAGCAGCGATCAACGTCTTCAGCCGGCAAATCGGCGCGTTGCTTCGGGTTGTGGACGTGGGTGTCGCCGCGCCGATCGCTGATGGACGGATCATTGCGAAAAAAGTGCGCCCCGGAACGAACAATTTCGCCAAAACAGAAGCGATGACGCCGGCTGAAGCGGAACAGGCGCTTCGCATCGGCTGCGAACAGGCGGGGTCCATCATTGCGCAAGGCGCCCGCACGCTCATTGTCGGCGAGATGGGAATCGGCAATACGACCGCCGCGAGCGCCTTATTGGCTACGTTGACTGATGAACCGCTCGAGCGCATCGTCGGCAAAGGAAGCGGCATTGACGAAGAACGGCTGCAACATAAGCGGGATGTCATCCGCCGGGCGCTTACGCTTCACCGTCCGGATCCGGCGAAGCCGCTCGAATGGCTCGCAAAAATAGGAGGGCTCGAGATCGCCGCCATGGCCGGCGCTATGTTGGCGGCTGCCGAGCGACGCATCCCGATTTTGCTTGACGGATTTATTTGCACGGTGGCTGCCCTTGTTGCCCGCCAGTTTGCCCCGAGCGTCGTCGATTATATGATCGCCGGCCATCGTTCGCAAGAGCCGGGCCATAGCATTGCCCTTGGCTTACTGGGGAAAGAGCCGCTTTTAGATTTGCATATGCGCCTTGGCGAAGGAAGCGGCGCGGCCGTGGCGTTTCCGCTCTTGGTGTCCGCAGCGGCGATGGTGAATGAAATGGCGACATTCGCTTCGGCAGGCGTTTCTACCACGGGCGTGAAAGGGGAGAAGGAATGATGGCGGTTGGCAAAGTGTATTTAGTCGGCGCCGGGCCCGGCGATGAAAAGCTGATCACCGTCTATGGACGCGATTGTTTGGAACAGGCGGATGTCATTATTTACGACCGGCTCATCAACCGGAAGTTGCTGCGCTATGCGAAGCCGGGCGCTGAGCTTCTTTATTGCGGCAAAGAGCCGGGAAAACATGACACGGTTCAAGAACAAATCCATGACTTGCTCATTCAGCGTGCACAGGAAGGAAAAACGGTCGTCCGCTTAAAAGGCGGCGATCCGTGCGTCTTTGGCCGCGCCGGCGAAGAGGCGGAAGTATTGGCGAAAGCCGGCATTCCGTTTGAAATCGTTCCCGGGGTGACTTCCGGCATCGCCGTTCCGGCGTACGCCGGCATTCCCGTCACCCACCGCGATTACGCCGCTTCCGTAGCGATTGTCACCGGGCATCGGAGTCAATCGGTCGACTGGGAAGCGTTGGCCCGCGGGTGCGATACGATCGTCGTCTACATGGGGGCGGCGAGCTTGCTGGACATTTGCCGCCGGCTCATTGCCGCCGGAAAAGCAGCGGAGACACCTGCGGCGATCATCGAATGGGGAACGACCGAGCGGCAGCGCACAGTGGCGTCGGCGCTCTCCACATTGCCGTTAGAAGCGGAAAAGGCGGGCATTTCCCATCCGGCCATTATCATCATTGGCGATGTCGTCCGCCTGCGTGAGATGCTGCGATGGTTTCCGGAACGGCAAGGAGGCGAGGCGGTTGCCGGTACAACGTCATAATGGGCGGGTGATTGTCTATACTGGCGATGGCAAAGGAAAAACGACCGCCGCATTTGGTCTCGCGCTGCGCGCGGTTGGCCGCGGAATGAATGTCGTCATTTTGCAGTTTTTGAAATCGCCGGAACGCACATACGGCGAGCAGTTGGCCCTGCAGCGCCTTGGCGTTGAAGTGCGCCAGCTTGGCGCCGGCTTCACATGGACGAAAACGCCGGACGTTCACCGTGAAGCGTTGAAGCGCGCCTGGGCAGTGGCGAAGGAATGCGTCCATTCTGGCCGGTATGACGTCATCGTTTTAGATGAACTGAACAATGCCTTGGCGATCGACCGGTTTCGGGTGGATGACATCGTCTCGGTTGAAGATGTGCTTGAATTGATCCGTACGCGTCCGCCGTCGCTTCATCTTGTCATCACTGGGCGCGCTGCGCACCCGGAACTCATTGCCGCCGCAGATATCGCCACGGAGATGACGCTCATCAAACATGACCATGAACAAGGAACGACGGCGATGAAAGGGATTGAGTTTTGAAGGGGAAACAGTGAACATTTGGTCGAAGATTCTGCCTCAAGGAGAATGCATCGTGTGCATTCTGATGGAAGTGCGAGTCTATCCGATCCAAAAAAGCGGCCGAATGGGGCCGCTTTTTGGATGGGATAGGGGCTGCTAGACAGAAATGCTCGCTCATAACGATTTTGCCTATGCATCCGTGTCCGTTTTGTCATTTTGTTCTTTCTTTTGCCGCCGTCCTTTGCTGTTGTCTCCGGACATCGGGCCGTCAAGCAACGCCATCGGGTCTTGCGTTGGCGCGTTTTGGTTGCGGCTTCCGCTGTTGGGCCGTTTCGTCATGAGCTCCACCTCCTTTGGCTGCCGTCGTCATACGTTTAGCATGGACGATGCCTTCATTCCTATGCATGGCTGTCTACATTCTGGCATAAAAAAAGCGGGAAGCGTTCGTGTTCCCGCTTTCCCGCTGCAAGCCGGCTGGATGCTGGCAAACATGGCGGCCGGATGGCGGCGGCAATCAGTGATTAATAAACGAACGCCGCACCGACGATGATCAACAAAATGAACAGGACGACAATCAAGGCAAAGCCATTGCCATGCCAAGCGCCCATGAGAGTCACCTCCCCGCAAAATCTACTATAGAGTATGCCGCCAGCTGCGCGAAGGAACGGGACAATTGTCGAAATAAGCCAAAATGAGAAAAACGCCCTGCCAAAAGGCAGCGCGTTTTTTGTCGAGCTTTTATTCCCAAACGTACGGCGTTTCCTGATAGACGTAGTAGTTGAGCCAGTTGATAAACAGCAAATTCGCATGCGACCGCCACGTATTGAGCGGCGGCTGGCTCGGGTCGTCGTTTGGAAAATACGATTCCGGCAGGCGGATGGGCAATCCTTTTGCCAAGTCGCGTTCGTATTCTTCTTTCAGCGTTGTCGCGTCATATTCCGGATGGCCGGTCAAGAAAATGCGGCGCCCGTCGTTGGAGGCGACGAGGCAAACGCCGGCTTTGTCCGCGACTGATAAAATCGTCAGCTCAGGCACCTTTTCGATGTCCTCGCGTCTGACGTCCGTGTGGCGGGAGTGCGGCATGCGGAACACGTCGTCAAAGCCGCGCAACAGCTTAACGTTTTTTACTTCCACTGTATGGTTGAACACGCCGAAGCATTTTTCTGGCAACGGGTATTTCGGGATGCCGTAATGGTAGTACAAGCCGGCTTGCGCTCCCCAACAAATATGTAAGGTCGATGTGACGTTTTCTTTCGTCCATTCCATAATGTCGGTCAGCTCATCCCAATACGTAACTTCTTCAAACGGCAATTGCTCGACCGGCGCTCCGGTGATGATCATCCCGTCGAACTTACGATGGCGGATGTGCGGGAAAATCGTGTAAAATTGTTCTAAATGATGTTTGCTTGTCGTTTTCGGCTCGTGAGTCGCCGGGCGCAAAAAGGTGACGTTCACTTGCAGCGGCGAGTTGCCCAGCAAGCGCAACAACTGTGTTTCCGCTTTTTCTTTTTTGGGCATTAAGTTTAAAATCACGATATTCAGCGGACGGATGTCTTGCGAATACGCCCGTTCTTCATCCATGACGAAAATGTTTTCTTGTTCGAGAATTTCTTTGGCAGGCAAGTCTTTTGGAATGTTGATTGGCAACGATGTCCCCTCCGTTTCGTTCTCATTTTTTAAATAATTTCATTATAAAAAGTTTATCGATTTTCTTCAATTCATTTTTTTCTGTCG
>NZ_BCQG01000006.1 GCF_001544315.1 Geobacillus jurassicus NBRC 107829 | reverse complement strand
CTCGCTCCAATGCCGGCTTGACAGCCGGCGGCGCAGCCATCCTTGAAAATGCTCCTCCGCCAACGCCCGGATGCACGCCTGCACCTGTTCTCCTTTCAAAAGGGCGGCAAAATGGTCAAGCAGCTCGATCATCGCTTCGCGCTCAAGCGGCGAAGCCGGCAACAACAGCTGTTCCTCCTCGCCGAGCAAATACCGAAGCAGCCCAAGCCGGTGTCGTTCCTTATAAGCGCATATCCGAGCTTGGCGCCGGTTTTCCCGCCATTTGCGCACAACCAAATACAGGAACAAACTCGACAACAAGGTGAATAAAGCGGCCGCTGCCGCCGTAACGACCAACAGCGCCATTACGCATCCAGCTCCTTTAGCAACCGGCGCAGCCGCGCCTCAAGCTCAAGCCATTTGAACGGCTTTGTCACATATTCGTCCACCCCACGGTCAAGCGCATGGGCAATATCCCGCTCATCTTGGCGCGATGTCAACATCATCACCTTGTATGGCTTTCGCTCTTGACGGAGGCGATACAACAGCTCAAGGCTGTCCATTTTCGGCATCACCCGGTCCAAAATGACAACAGAGCGCCGTCCGCTTTCATAAAACGGAGATTCGAGAAACGAAAGACCGTCTCTAAACTCGTCAATGTCCACTTCCCTCCCCTGTTCATTGGCGAGCTTGCGGACGAGATCAGCGATCATCATCCGCACGAGTTCATCGTCGTCTACGATGGCAACCCTCCATCGCCGCCGATCCGTTGGCGCTTGACGGAGGGCCTCATCCGAAGACCCGTTTTCCTCCCGCACCGCTTCTTCGATCCGATTGCCGCCGCTTCGTTTCGCCGCGTACAGCGCCTTGTCGGCAAGGCGCAGCCAATGGTCAAGCGGCTGATCCGGATCATGGCACTCGACCAAACCGGCGGAAAACGTGCATAATAACACTGCGCCGTCCGCCTCTACTTTTTCGGCGGCGAAATGGCGCCGCAGCCGCTCAAGCACCGCGCGCGCCTCGCTTTTTGACGTTTTGGCCAGCCAAACGACAAACTCTTCGCCCCCAAAACGAATGACTGTATCCGTCCCGCGCGTATGCTGGCGCAAAAAGGCAGCCAGTTTCCGCAATACCGCATCGCCTGCCAGGTGGCCGAAGCGATCGTTGACTTGTTTGAAATGGTCCAAATCAAGCAGCGCCAAACAGCTTGGCGCGCCGGAACGCTCGAGGTCGCTGCGGAGGCGGGCGTACACCCGCGGCAAATACTTTCGGTTGTACACGCCCGTCAACTCATCAATGAGGACAACCCCATCCATTCTCTTCTTTTTTTCAATGAGCCGGCGGACGCGAACAAACAGTTCATCCACCGCTGAAGCGGCAATGACGGCATCCGCGCCAAGATCATAACCTTTTACGCGCATCGCTTTCCTCTCGTCTCTGCTTACAAGCACGACAGGAAGGTAGGAATGCTGTCCGGCACGCTCAAGCAAAGCCGCCAAGGCGGGATTTTCCCAATCTTTCTCCTTCACGCTGACGATGATGCAATCCGGATGAAAATGAAACATCGACGCGGCCGCCTCTTCCAGCGAAGGAAGCGTCGCGAAACGCCATGGGACGGTTGGCAGCGCACCGCGGACGTAAGCAAAAAACAGGGGGTCATTTCCACAGAGGAGAATAGCTGCTTCCGGCCCTTGGCGGTGCGAGGAGGGAATGATGGCAGAAGCCGCTTCCCCGGTTTCATAGAGGCAGCGAAGAAGAGGAACCATCTCCATCAGCGCCTCCTCCGCCGTCCATTGCCGTTCTGTTTGGCCGTTCAACCGATGAATGAGCCGCTCCGCTTCGGCAGCGATATGGCTGCGGCCAATCACCGCCGCCGTCCGGCCAACAGCATTGAAAAATCGGGCCAATTCCGCACCGTCAAGCGGCGGCCACGCCCTCCATCGTTCGTACTGCTCATGGATGCGATCCAACAGCGAGGCGACAGATCGATCCATATTCCCTCTCCTTTCGATCATCGTTCCGTTTTTCCCCAACCGACTGACATCCTCCTCCTTTTTTCCTATTACTAATATAATCGATCCAAGTAAAAAACATTAAAAGAAAAGACGCGCAACAGCAACAATTTCCCGGACGCATAAAAAAGCCGTTGCCTTTTTGCAACGGCTTTGCTCAATACAGAAAATCGAGCAGACGGCGATCAGCCAAATTCGTATCCACCGGGCACGTTTCTGCATCGCGCCCATACTGCCATACCCAGACGTTCGCGCTGCAAGGCGGGGCGGCCGGCTGGTAGCGCGGCGCTTTCTGTTCTTTCGTCGCCCCCGGCCTTGGAGCCGCGCTCCAAATAACCGCCTGCACCGCCACTTGGTTGTTCCGGCTGACCGCCTCGCAATAGGCGGCGGCGAAATCCCCTTTCGTCGGATCCGCGTACAACCCCGGGCGGTACCCGGTCGGATAGAGCGTTTCCACCCAAGCAGCGATCCAAGCGGCATCAACGGCGAAAAAGTCTTCGATGTTGGCAAACAGCAGTTTGTTTTTCGGAATGCCGAGCCGCCGCGCATGGAACACGGCGTTGCGCGCCGCCACCTGGCCGTTGGCATAGCTGACCGCTTCACAGAACGCATTATAAATCGGCAGCACCTTCACCCCATAGTTGCGGATGCGGGCGATCTCCTCGCGCGTCAATCCTTCGGACACGTTCGGCACTTCCGACAAATAGCGGCCCCAAAATTTTGGATAGCCAAGCTCCGTCCGCACGCATTGAAACAGCTGATCGGTTACGACTTGCGCCGAGTCGACGCCCCAAATGCGTCTTGCCATCGTTTCCCCTCCTTCACGATCACGCTGCCATCATGATGTAATTATGTATATGAGGGGAACAGCTTGTTCGATGCGGCTAGCGGCGTCGCTCCCGCTCCTCCTTCGCCCAATCGCCTTTCAACAGTTGAAACCAGCCGTTGCGCTTAAACCAAATGAACATCGTCATGCCGATCACCGCCATGGCAGCCAACACGACAAAGTATCCGTATTTCCAATGCAATTCAGGCATATACTCAAAATTCATCCCATAAATGCCGGCAATAAAGGAGAGCGGCATGAAAATGGTCGTAATGGCTGTAAATGTCATCATAATGTTGTTCATTCGGTTGGAGTTGAGCGATAAATAGCTGTCACGGATGTCCGCGGTAATTTCTCGGTTTGTCTCAATCATTTCTGACAGCTTCAATAAATGGTCGTAAATATCATGAAAATACAATTGCCGCTCTTTCATGCGCTGCAGCCGGTCGGAATGGATGATGCGGTACAGCAAGTCGCGCATCGGCACGATCGTTCGGCGCAGCTTCGATAAATCGCCGCGGAGGTCAAACACTTTTTCAATAATGTCGTGAATCGGTTCGTTGTTCGTATTCTCCTCTAAATCGTTCAGCACGTCTTCAATATGGTAAAGCGGCGGGAAATAGTCATCGACCAGCTTGTCGATCAGCCGGTACATGACGTGAAACGGCCCTTGCTGAACATCTTCTTCATGCTTCAATCGCTCCCACACCTCATCAACGGCATGGATCGGCGACTTATGAAACGAAACGATGAAATTTTGCCCGACAAACAAGTCGACCTCTTCAGCTTCCAGCGTCATCCCAGCGATCGCATGGAGGACGACAAACAAATAGCGGTCGTAAAAATCGAGCTTCGGCCGCTGCACATATTCGAGACAGTCTTCAATCGCCAGCGGGTGGAAACGGAAAAAGGAAGCAAGCAGCGCCGATTCCTCATCGGTCGGCTCATGAAAGTCAACCCAATACCATGAGACATCCGGGCTGTTGACAAGCGTTAAATCAACATCGTATAAAATCTCAAACTCTTTTGTTACGACACATGTGCGAATCATCGCCATCACCTGCCATTTTTTCTCCCCTTATCATAACCGAAAAACTGTTAAGTCCCAACAAAAAACGGGTATAAAAATCATGTAGAGAAAAAATTGACAAAAAATATTTATCTAAATTTTCTTTACATTAGCATCAAAAACGACGATAATATAAAAAAGGGAACTGTTTCGTTCCCATATGGGAGGGACTAAACGATGTACGAAAAACAATATCCTAACGAAGGCGCCGTTTTGTTCAACCAGCCGGAAGAAAAAAGCAGCTACGGGCCGATGGCTGAACAAGTGTTGAAAGAAGCGATCTTCCAGTTCCAGAGAAAAAAACTGATGGAACAAATCGATGAGGCGCTCGCGACCGGCAACAAGCCGTTGTTTTTCAAGCTTTCCGCCCAATATAATGATCTGTTGAAACAATACGGCGCGTAAAAGGAGCGAACGAAGTTGGAAAGTGAATCGTCGATGACCAAGTGAGCCCCATTTCCGTTTGCGGGAACAATCTAGACGGAAAGGGGCTCATTTTTGTTTTTCCGTTTTCCGTGCCAATGGTACAATAGAGGCAAAAACGGAAAGGGGCTCAACCGTGAAACACCTCATTCAACCACGCGTTCAAGCCATTCAGTTATCAGGCATCCGCCAATTTTTCAACCTTGTCGCCGACCGTCCAGGGCTCATTTCACTTACGATCGGCCAGCCTGATTTTCCGACCCCTGAACATGTAAAAACGGCCGCCCAAGAGGCCATTGCCGCCGATTTCACAACCTATACGGCCAACGCCGGCCTGCTTGAACTGCGCCAAGCTGCTTGCCAATTCGTTGCTGACAAATACGGCCTTCGCTACACGCCGGATGAAGTGATCGCCACCGTCGGCGCGAGCCAAGCGCTTGATGTTGCGTTTCGCACGATTTTGGAGGAAGGGACGGAAGTGCTTCTTCCCGCGCCAGTCTATCCCGGCTATGAACCGCTCATCCGCTTGTGCGGAGCGAATCCGGTGTACATTGACACAAGACAAAACGGCTTCCGTCTGTCAGCTGAGCTCATTGCGCCTTATTTGACAGAAAAGACGCGCTGCCTCGTTCTTCCATATCCGTCAAATCCAACCGGGACGGCGCTGTCGGCCAAAGAGCTTGAGAACATCGCTTCACTTTTGAAAGGACGACCGATTTGGATCGTCTCCGATGAAATTTACAGCGAGCTCGTTTACCGCGGACACCATCGTTCGATCGCCGAGTGGCTGCCGGAGCAGACGATCGTCATCAACGGCTTAAGCAAGTCGCACTCCATGACGGGCTGGCGCATTGGGTTTGTCTTCGCTCCGGCGTTCGCCATTGAACAAATGGTGAAAGTGCACCAATACAGCGTCTCGTGCACGTCATCGATCAGCCAAAAAGCGGCGGTGGAGGCGCTGACCGCCGGCAAAAACGACGCCGAAGCAATGCGCGCCGCCTACGCGGAACGGCTCGAGTACGCCTACGGGCGCCTCACCGCCATGGGGCTGCCGGTCGAGAAGCCGGATGGAGCCTTTTACTTGTTTCCGTCGATCGCCGCCTTTGGCATGTCTTCGTTTGATTTTGCCCTCGATGTCGTCGAAAACGCCGGCGTCGCCCTCGTCCCGGGCAGCGCCTTTTCCAAATACGGCGAAGGCCACGTCCGCCTGTCGTACGCCTATTCGCTCGATGTGCTCAAAGAAGGGCTGGACCGGCTCGAGCGGTATATCCAAACGAAGCGCCGCCCGTAACTGTTTTCAAAAATTATATCGCTGTATGCCGCCATGCCCCCATAAGAGAGAGGCTGCTTTTCTCTCAACAAAGTTCCAGCGTTCGCTTTTGTCTTTTGGTGACGATACAAAAGAAGGTGTCCCGACCTTTTGGGGACACCTTCTTGACTTATGGCACAAGCAGCAGCTTGCCATGCGTTTTTCGTCCTTGCAACAGCCGATGCACCTCGGCGGCCTGCTCGAGCGGATAGACGCCGCCAATCGTCAGCTTTAGGCTTCCTTCTTGCACCCACGCGAGCAATTCCCGCAAACTTTGTTCGTACAACGCCCGCTTTTTCATGATTTGCGGCAGGAAAAAGCCAATCACCGACCAGTTTTTCGCCATCAACCGGACCGGATTGAGACGCGTCATTTCTCCGCTCGCCGCCCCATATACGACCAGGCGGCCGAACGGAGCGAGGCAATCGAGCGTCTGATGAAATACATCGCCGCCCGCCATTTCCAAAGCGACATCGACGCCGCGCCCGCCTGTCGCCTCCATCACAGCCGCAGCCCAGTCGTCTTTTGTATAATCAATAGTGACATCAGCACCAAGCCGCTCCGCCAACGCCCGCTTTTCCTCTGTGCTTGCCGTGGCGATGACCGTTTTTGCGCCAAACCGTTTCGCCAACTGCACAGCGAGCGTGCCGACGCCGCCGGCCGCGGCGTGGACGAGCACCGTTTCCCCTTCTTCCAAGCGGCCCATCGTTTGGAGAATATGGTAGGCGCTTAGCCCTTGCACCGGCAAGGCCGCCGCCTGCCGGGCATCCATACCGTCCGGAAGCGGCACAACCGCCCGCTCATCGACGGCGACAAACTCGGCGTAGCCGCCGGACTCGATCAACGCGACAACGCGTTGCCCCGGGCGGATCGTTTGCACCTCCGGACCGACTACACGGACAACACCGGCCACTTCCGTCCCGGGTACGAACGGAAGCGGCGTCGGCACGACATAGCGGCCTTCCCGTCGGGCTGTATCCGCATAGTTGACGCCGATCGCTTCAGCTTCAATCACTACTTGCCGCCCCGAGGGCTTCGGACGTTCGCCTTCGCAAACACGCAAGACATCCGGTCCACCGTATTCAACAAATTGGACAAATTTCATGGAGATGTCCCCTCCTTCGTTACTTTCGTCGGCGCCATATCGCGCAGTTCCGGACCGAACGGCCCCAGCTCAAGCTTTGGAACGGAAGAAAGCGCCCCATGCCGGTTGATGTAGTCGACTTCTCTTTCCAAGCCGTACGCCGCCATCCAACGGCCGACGCGCGAGGCGGACAACACTTCTTTCGCCTTTCGTTCATCCGAATATTGCCGGTAAAAGAGCCATGCGGCCGTCGCGCTGTCGGACAGCTCCGCCGCGTGGATCCCTTGTTCGATCAAGCAGTGCACAAAGTAGCCGGCTCCATAAAAGTCTTCAAGACAAAAACGGCCGGACGAGCCGGAGCAAATCGCAATAATCGTTTCTTCCCGATGCCAACGGCAAATATGCTCGCTGACCGCCGGGCTGTTCAGCAAGCTCGCCGCGTACACCGCGCGAGCCGGCTGAGCTCTGCGAATCGCCACCGTGCCATTGGTCGTCGATAGCACGACTGTTTTCCCTGGACAAACCGTTTGCAAAAACAGCGGCGCCGGCGGATGGAAGCCGGCGATCGTCCGCCCTTCGCGTTCGCCGACAAGCTCATACCCCCCAACCGGCAAGCGAAACGCGATCTCCTTGGCCTCCTCGGCATCGCGCACCGGGATCACCGAACGAGCGCCGGCAGAAAGCGCCGCCGTAATCGATGAGGTAGCAAGCAAAATATCGAATACGACGGCCACCTTTCCGTCCGCGAGCGCCATCTCATCAATGTCTTCTTTGCGCAGCACGACATGCACTTTTGTCATCACGCCGCCTCACCGTCCTGTCGCCAGCTGCCATGCATGCCCAATGAGCGCTTCGACAAACTGGCCAAAATGGCGAAAACGCTCATCGTTCGTCTGTCCGCGGCGATAGCGGTAATAAATTTGCTGGCAAATGACCGCTAATTTAAAGTAGGCAAACGTTAAATAAACGTGTATATCGGACACATCACGGCCGCTTTTTTTGGCATATGCCTCAATAAACTGTTCGCGCGTATAAAAACCGGGACGGACGGTGACCGGCGCGCGGCCAAACCCACTTTTAATAAGTGGAGGATCGTCTTCCTCAATCCAATAACTCATGGCCACCGCCAAATCGGCAAGCGGATCCCCGACCGTCGACATCTCCCAATCAAACAGCCCAACCATTTTGGTGATGTCGTCTTTGGCAAACAAAGCGTTATTCAGCTTAAAATCGTAATGGATCACGGTCGCTTCGCGCTGCGGCGGGATATGGGACGCAAGCCACTTCATGAGCGCCTCGGCTTCCGGAATATCATCCGTCTTCGCCCGCTCATAGCGCTGAATCCATCCATGCACTTGCCGCTCCATAAACCCTTCCGGCTTCACCATCTGCACAAGGCGCGTTTTAGTATAGTCGATTTGATGAATGTTGACAAGCGTCTCTACCATCGTTTCGGAAATGCCGCGGCAAATCTCTTCTGTCGGGACGATGCTGTCGGGAAAATCGCTGTCAATGACGACGCCATGGCGCCGCTCCATGACGAAAAACGGGCTCCCGATCACCGATTCGTCTTCGCAAAAATAGAACGGTTTCGGTGCGAGCGGGAACAGCGGATGGATTTCCGAAAGCCACATGCTCTCCCGCTTCATATCATGCGCTTTTGGCGGCACCGGGCCCAACGGCGGACGGCGCAGCACCGCCTCCCACTCCCCGCAGCGGAGCAAATACGTCAAATTCGACCGGCCGGCGGAAAATTGCTGGATCTCAAGCTCCCCATCCGGCATGTTCGGCAGAACCGTGCGCAAAAACTTGGCCAGCTTCTCCGCCGGCAGTTCTTCCCCTTTGCGCACCGGAATAATCGCTGTCATCTCTCCCTTTCCCCCTTGGTCAACAAATTCAAGCGCACGTTGCCAGCGCATCGACATGACACACATCGGCCGGGACTAGTTTGTCTCTTTTTTCACTCGGTTGGCGGGGCAGAGGGTGCGCTCATGCCATCAAGCAAAATCACCACCATCTGTTTCGCCACTTCAGCATCGGTCAGCTCGCCGTCCGGGCGAAACCATTGATAGCTCCAATTGGCTGCGCCGAGCACGGTAAGCGTGGCGATCGATGGCGACAAATCGCGGCGCAGTTCACCGCTTTTCATTCCTTCCTCAATTAACGCCTGCAACCGATGACGAAACAAATCGCGCTTTTCTTTTACTTTCTGTAAATGCTCCTCATTCAAATGCTTCATTTCGCGAAAAAAAATGCGCGCTTCCCGTCCTTGCCGTTCGACATTATGGATGAGCATGAAGATAATATCATACAGCTTTTCCCGCACCGAGCGCTGTTTATCGCTTATAATGCGCTCCTCTTCGTCAAGCAGCCGTTCAATGTAGCGAAGGTGAATATCCATCAACAGTTCTTCTTTGCTTGTAAAATAGTAATAAAACGTCCCTTTTGTCACCCCGAGAGCGTCGACGATGTCTTGGATCGATGTTTCGCTGAACCCATTTTGTTCAAATAGTTCGATGCTGACAGCCATAATTTTCTCCTTCACGTTTTTACACCTCTTGTCTAATATGGTTGCTGTCAGCTATTGTACCATAAAACGGCCAAGCCCGCTTCGGACTTGGCCGAAAGCTGCGCCGTTATTGCGAGCGGGACGCTTCTTCACGCAAGGCGCGGCGCAAAATTTTCCCGACGTTCGTCTTCGGCAGTTCGGCACGGAACTCGACGATGCGCGGCACTTTGTACGCCGCTAAGTTTTTCCGGCAATGGGCAAGAATCTCTTCTTCGCTTGCCTGCATTCCATCTTTTAAGACGATGACCGCCTTCACCGTTTCGCCGCGGTACGGATCCGGAACGCCGACCGCCGCCGCCTCTTTCACCGCCGGATGTTCGTACAGCACTTCCTCGATCTCGCGCGGATAAATGTTATAGCCGCTGGCGATGATTAGATCTTTTTTCCGGTCGACGATCGTCACATACCCTTCCTCGTCGATCGAGGCCAAATCGCCGGTGTACAGCCAACCGTCGCGAAGCGCCACCGCCGTTTCTTCCGGCATGTTCCAATATCCTTTCATCACTTGCGGCCCGCGGATAATCAGCTCACCGACTTCACCTGGCGGCAGCTCTTGCGTGCCGGTCGCCACATCGACGACTTTGTACTCGGTCAGCGGCATGCCGATGCCGACCGTGCCCGGCTTGCGCGCCGCAAACGGAGGATTGCAATGCGTCACCGGCGAAGCTTCGGACAATCCGTATCCTTCAAGAACGACCGCCCCCGTTTTCGCCTCGAAGTCGCGCATCAACTCGAGCGGCATCGGCGCGCTGCCGCTGTTGCACGTTTTAATGCTATTGATGCCATATTGCTCGACTCCAGGCGTATTTGTAATAGCGACATACATCGTCGGCACGCCTGGAAACACGGTCGGCTGCCTGTCGCGAATCGTCTCCAACACTTCTTTCAGCTCAAAGCGCGGCAGCAAAATGTTTTCCGCCCCTTGGTAAATGGCCAAGTTCATGCCAGACGTCATCGCGAACACGTGGAACAACGGGATGACGGTCAAATATCGCTCTTTTCCGAACTCAAACGTTCCTTTGAAAAATTCAGCACACTGCAAGACGTTGGCAAAAATGTTGCGGTGGGTGAGCATCGCCCCTTTGGAACGCCCCGTCGTCCCGCCAGTATACTGCAGCACAGCGACGTCATACATTGGTTCAATCGGCACCGGGCGCACCGCTCCGCTCCCTCGGGCAAGAAACTCATCAAACGTCACGTCCCCGGGAGCCAGTGAAACAGACGGCGGCGCCCCAAGACTGACGGTGACCGCCTGCTTGACGGCCGTCTCCCCTCTGACCGCGGCAAGGCGGGAATAAAGCGGCTCATAAATGACAATCGTCTCGGCGCCGGAGTCTTTCAGCAAATAGGCGAGTTCGCGCTCCACAAGCATCGGGTTGACTTGGGTGACGATGGCGCCCGCCTGCAAAATGCCATAGTAAGCGATGACATATTGCGGGCAGTTCGGCAGCATGATCGCGACGCGGTCCCTTTTTTGCACTCCAAGCGCCTGCAGGCTCGATGTAAAGCGGTTAACGGCCGCCTCAAGCTCGGCGTACGTCATCGTCTTGTCATAGAACGTCAGCGCCGGCTGGGAGCCGAATTCCGCCGCCCGCTCATGCAATACATCGCATACCGTTTTGTTCGGAATATCCATGTAGAACGAAATGTGTTCCGGATAAAGAGGCAACGCCCGTTTTTCGCTCATTGGTATCCCTCCTTTTCTTGTTAAATGCCGGTCGCATGGCTGCCGCCGTCAACGACGAGAAGCGCCCCCGTGACGAACGCAGACGCCGGCGAGGCGAGAAACAAGACAGCCCCCTTCAAATCATCGTCTCCGCCAAAGCGACCGAGCGGCGTATGTTCGAGCACTTTGTTCCCCACTTGTTCGAGGACGACCCTTGACATTTTCGTCGGGAAAAAGCCCGGCGCCACCGCGTTGACGCGAATGCCGTGCTTCCCCCATTTGGCTGCCAAATCTCTCGTAAACGTGATGACCGCTCCTTTGCTTGTATTGTAGCCGATCGTATTTAAAATGTCCGGGTGCGTGCCGCCAAGACCGGCGACCGAGGCGATATTGATGATGGCGCCGCCTTTTTGGCCGGCGATCATCACCTTGCCGGCCGCCTGGCTCATGAGAAACGTGCCGGTGACGTTGACGTTGATCACCTTTTGCCACGCCTCAAGCGGCATCTCCTCGACCGGCGCTCCCCACGTCGCTCCGCTGTTGTTCACTAAAATGTCGATGCCGCCAAACTCTTTGACGGTCGTTTCGACGACGTGTTTGACATCCTCCGGATTCGTCACATCACACCGCAACGCCAGCGAGCGGACGCCGAGTTGTTCCAGTTTTTCTTTCACTTGCTCGCACGCTTCCACTTTCCGCGAACAAACAACGACGTTCGCCCCGGCTTCGGCGAGGCCGACGGCAATTTGCTCGCCGAGTCCGCGCCCGCCGCCGGTCACGATGGCGGTTTTTCCTTCGATTTTGAATAAATCAAGCACATGCATAATGGCCACTTCCTCTCCCTTTATTGTTGATATTGCTGCAATTCAAGCTTGGCAACTTGCTCTTTATGCACTTCATCCGGTCCGTCGGCCAAACGAAGCGTGCGCGAGTTCGCCCACATGGCGGCAAGCGGAAAATCGTTGCTCACCCCGGCGGCGCCAAACGCCTGGATGGCGCGGTCGATGACCTTCAAGGCCACATTGGGCGCCACTACCTTGATCATCGCAATTTCTTTGCGCGCCGCTTTGTTGCCGACCGTATCCATCATGTACGCCGCCTTCATCGTCAAAAGTCGCGCCTGCTCAATTTCAATGCGAGACTGGGCGATCCATTCGCGGATGACACCGTGTTCGGCAAGCGGCTTGCCGAATGCCACCCGCGACTGTACGCGGCGGCACATGAGTTCAAGCGCCCGTTCCGCTGCCCCTATCAAGCGCATGCAATGGTGAATCCGCCCCGGGCCAAGCCGTCCTTGGGCGATGGCAAACCCTTTCCCTTCGCCCCAAATGATGTTTTCCTTCGGCACCCGCACGTTGTCATACGTAATCTCCGCATGCCCGTGCGGCGCATGGTCAAACCCGAACACCGGCAGCATCCGTTCGATTTTTACGCCCGGGGTGTCAAGGGGAACGATGATCATCGACTGCTGCTCATGCTTCGGCGCGTCCGGATTCGTTTTTCCCATCACGATGGCGACTTTGCAACGCGGGTCGCCGGCGCCGGACGACCACCATTTTCGCCCGTTGATGACGTATTCGTCGCCGTCGCGGACGATCGAGGCGCGAATGTTCGTCGCATCGCTTGACGCTACGTCCGGCTCCGTCATCGAAAAGCAAGAACGAATTTCTCCGTTTAACAGCGGGATCAGCCATTTTTTCTTTTGTTCCTCTGTGCCGTAGCGGACGAGCACTTCCATGTTGCCGGTATCCGGCGCATTGCAGTTGAACACTTCCGGAGCGATGAGAGAACGGCCCATAATTTCGCAAAGCGGTGCATATTCAACATTCGTTAATCCCGCGCCGTACTCGCTGTCCGGCAAAAACAAATTCCAAAGCCCTTGTTTTTTCGCCTTTTCCTTCAATTCTTCAATGATCGGGGGGACGCCCGACCATCTCGACTCTTGAGCATTCAACTGTTCCTCGTACACTTTTTCATTCGGGTAAATATAATCTTCCATGAAAGCGCTTAATTTTTTGATCAACTCCTGGACTTTCGGCGAGTAGGAAAAGTCCATGTCATCCTCCCCTTTTATACTAACTGGTTAGTATGTTCCTTTATTTTTACTATACCTCTAAAGGAAGTAATATTCAATATTTTTTGACTAATATATCGAATGAAAAAAGAGGGCGGCACCGCCCTCTTTGTCACTCTTTCATATAATGCTTGTAGAGCGCTTGCGTGCCGCTGTTTTCCTCGCCGGCCCGCGCGAGCTCTTCGTACATCGATTTCGCCAGCGTCAGGCCAGGAAGCGGCAAATTCATGCGCTCAGCTTCTTCAAGCGCAATTTTCATATCTTTAATGAAATGCTTCACGTAAAACCCAGGCGCGAAATCACCGGACAGCATGCGCGGCGCCAAGTTGCTCAGCGACCAGCTGCCGGCCGCCCCCTTGGCGATGCTCTCAAGCACTTTGAACGGATCAAGCCCGGCCCGCTTCGCATACGCCATTGCCTCGCACACGCCGATCATGTTCGTCGCGATGGCAATTTGGTTGCACATTTTCGTATGCTGGCCGGCTCCAGCTCCTCCTTGCCGCACGATGTTCGTGCCAAGCCGCTCGAGAATCGGCTTGCACGCCAAAAAGACATCCTCATCACCGCCGACCATAATCGTCAACGTTCCTTCGCGCGCGCCGATGTCGCCGCCGGATACCGGGGCGTCCAAGGCGTGGATGCCTTTTTGCTTGGCCGCCTTGTAAATCGATTGCGCGAGCGTCGGCGTTGACGTCGTCATGTCAATCACGTACGTTCCCGGCCGCGCGTTCTCCAAAATGCCGCCTTCGCCGAAATACACTTGCTCGACATCGTGAGGATAGCCGACCATCGTGATGACGACATCCGACTCCCGCGCCAAGGCGGCGACCGTTTCCTTCCACACCGCTCCTTCCTCGAGCAAATCTTTCGCCTTTTCTTTCGTGCGCGTGTAAGCAAGAAGTGGATAGCCTGCCTTCAGCAAATGGCGCGCCATGCTTTTCCCCATGACGCCAAGGCCGATGAATCCGATCGTTTTCATCCGGTCTCCCCTCCTGTCGGTTTGCCTTAAATCGCTCTCACCATGCCGCCATCGACGATGAGAGCTTGACCGGTGACGTACGAATTCGCCTCGGACAACAAGAAGACGACGACGTTGGCAAACTCTTCCGGAGTTCCGTAGCGGCCGAGCGGAATGGCGCTTTTCATGCGCGCTTCCATTTCTTCTTTCGTAATGCCAAGCTTCTCAGCATTCACTTTGTCCAAAAAGGCAACGCGCTCCGTCGCGATCCGACCAGGAGCCACCGTATTGATTAAAATGCCATCCGGCGCCAGCTCCACAGCAAGCGTTTTCGTCAGCCCGACGATGCCGGTGCGGAACGTGTTGGATAAAATGAGCCCCGGAATCGGCTCTTTAATCGATGATGAGGCGATGTTGACAATTTTTCCACCCTTTTTCTTTAGGTAAGGGAGCGCTTCGCGAATGAGGCGAATATAGCTCAACAAATTGAGTTCAAACGCATATTGCCAGTCTTCGTCGCTCACCGTTTCAAACGTCCCCGCCGGAGGACCGCCGGCGTTGTTGACGAGCAAGTCAATCGTCCCAAACGTCTCGACTGTTTTGGCGACAAGCTGGCGGATGTCATCCGCTTTCGTCACATCCGTGCGCATGTAAGCGACGCGCCCCTTATGTAAACCGTTCAGCTCCTCGGCTGCTTGTTGCAACTTTTCTTCGTTCCGGCTTGTGATCATGACGTTCGCCCCTTCAAGCACAAGCGCCCGGGCGATCGCCTTGCCAAGCCCTTGGCTTGAGGCGGCGACAAGCGCCGTTTTTCCCGCCAATCCAAGTTCCATCGTCATCCCTCCAACAAAAGAATGGTGTTAAGTAACCATATTCGCGCTCATTCGTCATTTTCCTTCTTTCGATCAGCGAAAAAAGTGATCCGCTGGGCGGATCACCTCTCTTCGAAAAGCGACCGAAACCGTTTCATCCCTTCCTCAACGTCAAGGCGATCAACGTGAAACGGATTCGGATTGGCTGCCTGCATCGGATCAGCGTCCGTCCGCACCCCAATCGCCTCGGCGCCATCGGCGGTCGGATCATTCAAGATGCTTTCGCGGGCGCCGTCGCGGTAAAACATGTGCGGGTGATCGTTTCGTCCACGCTCTGGCATCGAATCTCCTCCTTTTTTCCAGTAGTTTTCCGCAAGACAAGGAAAAGCATTCGCCAGCTTGCCATGGCCGGCGAAAAAGAAGGAGCCCGCACATCGCAGGCTCCCCTTTTCCTTCCTAATCAGCTTTCAAGCAGCAAATCTTCCGGATTTTCGATCAAATCTTTCACCGTTTTTAAGAACCCAACGGCCTCTTTGCCATCGATGATGCGATGGTCGTACGACAAAGCAACGTACATCATCGGCCGGTTTTCGATCCGCTCTTCGTCGATGGCGACCGGGCGCAGCTTGATGGCGTGCATGCCTAAAATGCCGACTTGCGGCCCGTTGAGAAGCGGAGTCGACAGAAGCGAGCCGAACACGCCGCCGTTGGTGATCGTAAACGTGCCGCCTTGCAAATCGGCAAGCGACAACTTATTGCTGCGCGCCTTCGCCGCCAATTCGGCGATGTCGCGCTCAATTTCGGCGAAGCTTTTCCGGTCGCAGTCGCGCACAACCGGGACGACGAGCCCTTCGTCCGTCGACACGGCAACGCCGATATCGTAATATTTTTTCAGCAAAATTTCATCGCCTTGGATCTCCGCGTTGACGTACGGATATTTTTTCAGCGCGGCGACGGCCGCTTTGACGAAAAACGACATAAAGCCGAGGCGGACGTCATGCTCCTCGAAAAATTTATCTTTTTTCCGCTTGCGCAGATCGATGACCGCCGACATGTCAATTTCATTGAACGTCGTCAGCATCGCGGTCGTTTGCGTCACTTCAAGCAGCCGTTTGGCGATCGTTTGCCGGCGGCGCGACATTTTTTCGCGAATCACCGGCTTGCCAGCCTCGGCGGCTGGAATGGCGGCCGGCGTCGGCGCAGCTTGTGGAGCCGGCTGCGGCGCAGCGGCCGGTTGGGCGGCAAACGAGGCGACGTCTTGTTTGCGCACGCGCCCAAGTGGATCGACGGTCGGCACTTGCGTCAAATCAATTCCTTTTTCGCGCGCCATCTTTCGAGCCGCCGGCGAGGCGATCGGGCGTTGGCCTGGGGCTTGGGCGACCGCGACCGGCTGCGGCGCTGGCTGCTCGGCGCGGTCGGCCGGCGCGGCCGTTTCCGTTTCGTCAACCGGCTGCGGGGCGGCAGACGAGGCTGCCGCTCCTTCGCCGATAATGGCAATCGCCTGGCCGACAGCGACGGTGTCGCCTTCATTGGCGAGCAGCTGCTGCAGGACGCCCGACTCTTCGGCCATAATTTCGACGTTGACTTTATCTGTTTCGAGCTCGCAAATCGATTCCCCTTTTTCCACGTAGTCGCCCGGTTTTTTCAGCCATTGGGCGATTGTGCCTTCCGTGATGGATTCTGCTAACTCTGGGACTTTGATCTCAGCCACGTTGATGCCCTCCTCAAATATTCCGTAGTCATCATTCATGCTTCGTCAATGCACAGCGGATGATGCGCTCCTGCTCTTTCCGGTGGACGACCGGATCGCCTTCCGCCGGGCTGGCCCGCCGGCGCCGCCCAATGTAGCTGACGTCAACGCCTTCTGGAGCCAACGCCCGCAGGAGCGGTTCCATATACAGCCATGCGCCCATGTTTTTCGGCTCTTCTTGCACCCAGACGATCTCCTTGACGTTCGGATAGCGGGCGATGATGTCTTTCACCGCTTCTTCCGGGAACGGATACAGCTCTTCAATGCGCACGATATGCAGCCAGTCGAGCCCTTCCATTTTGCCGATTTGTTCCGCCAAATCGATCATCAATTTGCCGGTGCCAAACACGATGCGTTCCACTTTGCCAGCGTCAGCGCCCAATCCCGGCTGCTCGAGCACCGGCGAGAACGCACCGTCGACAAGCGCTTCCGCATCCGACGAGGCAAGCGGATGACGGAGCAAGCTTTTTGGCGTCATGATGATGAGCGGGCGTACTTCTTCTCGTTTCAGCAGCGCCGCCTGCCGCCGCAAAATGTGGAAATATTGCGCTGCCGTCGATAGGTTGGCGACCGTCCAGTTGTTTTCCGCCGCCAGCTGCAAAAACCGCTCGACGCGCCCGCTGGAATGTTCCGGTCCTTGCCCTTCGTAGCCGTGCGGCAAGAGCATGACAAGACCGGATTTTTGCCCCCATTTTGCCCGGCCGGATGAAATGAACTGGTCAAACATCACTTGCGCCATGTTGGCGAAGTCGCCAAATTGCGCTTCCCAAAGAACGAGCGTCTCCGGCGCGTAAACGTTGTAGCCGTATTCATAGCCAAGCACGGCCGCCTCGGTCAGCGGGCTGTTGTACACGACAAACGAGGCTTTTGCGTCGCTGATATGGTGAAGCGGCACATACTCTTCTCCGGTTTTCACATCGTGGAGCACCAAATGGCGCTGCGCGAACGTGCCGCGTTGCGAGTCTTGTCCGGTCAAACGGATCGGCACGCCATCTCGCAAAATGGTAGCGAATGCCAAAATTTCTGCGTGCGCCCAATCGACTTTGCCATTTTGCGCGAACACGCCGCTGCGCCGCTTGAGAATGCGTTCGAGCTTATTAAAGACGTGGAAGTCAGCCGGAAACTGCAGCAACTCCTCGTTCAGGCGGTGAAGCACGTCTTTCGCCACA
Source organism: Geobacillus jurassicus NBRC 107829 (assembly GCF_001544315.1). Taxonomy (GTDB): domain Bacteria; phylum Bacillota; class Bacilli; order Bacillales; family Anoxybacillaceae; genus Geobacillus; species Geobacillus jurassicus. The sequence goes on along the minus strand of NZ_BCQG01000006.1, from coordinate 66,872 downwards.
CCCGTTTTCACTTCCGGCAACCGATCGACGACCGTTTTTGGCGGATCCATGATGAAATCGAGCTCATCTTCGTTTTTCGGCACCCGCTCGTAGGCGATTTTCAGCCGTTCGGCCACCTCTTGCTCCATTTCGTCGACTTCCCGCTCGGTGATGATCCCTTTTTCCATCAATTTTTGCGCATACAGCTGGCGCACGGTCGGATGTTGGTTGATGATCGCGTACATCGTCGGGTTCGTCGCCATCGGTTCATCCATTTCATTATGACCGAAACGGCGGTAACCGATTAGGTCAATGACAAAGTCTTTTTTAAACCGCTGGCGGTAGGCAAACGCCAAGCATGCGGCCGCCAAACAAGCCTCCGGGTCGTCGGCATTGACATGCACAATCGGCACTTCAAATCCTTTCGCCATATCGGAAGCGTACGTCGTCGAGCGTGAATCGTAGCTCTCCGTCGTAAAGCCGATCATGTTGTTGGCGATGATATGAATCGTCCCGCCGGTCGTATAACCGCGCAGCTGACTTAAGTTGAGCGTTTCCGCGACGATCCCTTGCCCCGGGAACGCGGCGTCGCCGTGAATTAAAATGGCAAACGACGCATCGGTATTTTGCGCCGGCACGCCCGGTTTCGTCCGATCTTCTTGCGCGGCGCGCGTGTAACCAAGCACAACCGGATTGACCACTTCCAAGTGGCTTGGGTTGTTGGCAAGCGTAATCCGCATCGTATGCGCGCTTTTATTGCGCAAACGGCGCGCTGCCCCCAAATGGTATTTCACGTCGCCCGTCCAGCCGTACGTGATCGCCACCGACCCTTCGGACGGAATAAAGTTTTTGCTTTCCGCATGCTGAAACTCAGCGAAAATCATTTCGTACGGCTTGCCGAGCACATGAGCCAGCACGTTCAACCGGCCGCGGTGCGCCATGCCGATGTTGACGGCGTCGATCTCGTGCTCGATCGCCTGACGGACGAGCTCATCCAAAAGCGGCACCATGGCGTCAAGCCCTTCGATCGAAAAACGCTTTTGCCCGACGTACGTCCGGTGGATGAACTTTTCAAACCCTTCCACTTCCGTCAGGCGGCGCAACAAAGCGACCCGCTCCTTGTTCGCCAAGCTCGGGTAATACGCTCCAGACTCGATTTGCTGAATAAGCCAGTTCCTCTCTTCAAGATTATGTACTTGAGAGAATTCGAACGCGATTTTGTCCGTGTAAATTTTGCGCAAATGCAAGATGGCGTCCCAGCCGTTTTTGACATGAGCCGGGGCGTGCGGGCAAAGAAACGCGACCGGAATGCGCTTTAAGTCCTCTTCGGTTAAATCGTATTCGTCAAGCTCCAAGCGGCGCAGCTTTTTCTCCTGTTTGACAAGCGGATTCGTATCAGCGGCTAGATGGCCATAATGGCGAATGCTGTCCGCCAGCTTGACAGCAGCGACAAGCTTGCTGAAAATCGTCGGCGTCTCCGGCAGCCGGAACGTTTGATGCGTTTTGGCTGCTTCGTCATCCGTAGGAGAAACCGGTTCTTCGAGGATCGGCGCCCCCCACTGTTCAAACAATTGTTTCAGTTCCGGGTCGATGCTGTTTGGGTCATCGAGATACTGTTCGTACATTTCGATGACATAACCGAGGTTCGGCCCGTAAAACTGGTTCCACGGCTGAGCGTAGTTCGTCTGTTTTGCCATCGTGAAAAAACCTCCACCTCGTTTTCGCATCGTTCGGGCTGAGCAACAGCCATGCGTGAAAGCCCTTGTTTAGCTGCCAGTATTCCCGAACGTGCAGCAAAATAACGGTATAAACGTTTTCACTGTTTATTTTAGCACTATTGCCCATCAAAATCGACGAAGAAGCTGAAAAAATTTCACTTATTATCATTGTATGAATAGAAAAAAGATCGTGACTGCACCGCAGCGGAACATTCATGATTTAGGCGGTTCATCTTTCGCTTATTTTTGAAACTGCCCCCTGCACAAATGGAATGCTATCCCGTCTACGCAATCGCTTAAGGGGGGAGAGTTTTGGGAACACCTGCCCTACGGCAGGCTGCCAGCCAAGCCATCCCCGTGCGCCCCACAGTTCCGCTGTTCTCACTTGTGGCGTTGAAGTGGGGGCTTCTCGGTTAGTGATGATAAAAAAAGGCGCCCGTTGCGGTTGGGGCGCCTTCTGTTTTTATGAAATTTTAAATTTTTCCACCAGCTGTTTCAGTTTTTGGCTCATTTCGCTCAACGCCTCCGCCGATTCAGTCACCGTCGAAAGCGCCTGCAGCTGATCGTCGGCCGAAGCAGCCACTTCCTCAGCCGCTGCCGCCGATTGTTGGGCGATGGCGGCGATGTTTTGCATCGCCCCGACGACATCGTCCTTGCTTGCGTTCATCCTCTTTGCCTCTTCCATAATCGCCGCGACCGCCGCTGTCACTTGTTCCATCATGCCAGTGATTTTGACAAATGAATCGCCGGTCGTATGCACTGCTTCCTGCTGTTCATTGTACGCCTGCTTGGAGCGGCCGACCGCTTCGATCGCCAACCCGGCTTGCTGCTGAATGGCGGCGATCGTCGCGCGGATCATCTCCGTCGCTTTCGCGGATTGTTCGGCCAGCTTGCGCACCTCATCGGCGACAACAGCAAACCCTTTGCCATGCTCTCCTGCCCGCGCCGCCTCGATGCTGGCGTTTAACGCCAGCAAATTCGTCTGTCCGGAAATCGCGGTGATCGTTTGAATGACACCGTCAATTTCATCCATCTTTTTCACAAGGTCGCTAATGACGCTTTCTACGGCCGCCAGTTCATTTTTCGCTTCTTCCGATTTTTTCTGCAAGATGTTTAAATGTTCCAAACCTTCGTAGCTCGCGTTTTTCGTCTCATCGGACAGCGATTCCATGCCAGCCGTCGCATTCGTGACCGCTTCGATTTGCTGCGACAACGCCGTCGTCCGCTCATTAATCGTATCAAGGCTTCCCGCTTGATCGGTCGTTCCTTTGGCGATTTCGCCGATCGCTTTTGCCACTTGTTCGCTTGTGGCCATCGTTTCTTCAGAGACGGCGCTCAAATGGTCAGCTGAAGCGGCTAATTCATTGACCGAGCGGTTCACTTCGCCGATCAGCGCCCGCATATGATCGATCATATCATTGAAGTGGCGGGCGAGGCGGCCGATCTCATCTTTGACAGTGACATGCGCTTGCACCGTCAAGTCGCCGCCCGCCGCCTTTTCGACTTGCTCTTGCAGCGCAACGATCGGCTTTGTGATCGAGCGCGCCAAGAAATAGACGGCAACAAGCGCGACAACGAGCGCAATGATTGTAATGACAAGCATGTTGACCCCAAGCGAGCGGCTCATCGCTGATAAGTCCGCCTCTTTATAGACGACGCCGACTTTCCAGCCAAGCTCCGGGATCGTGGTGAAATACATAACCCGCTGTTCGCCGTCTTGTTCATATTGCCGCATCCCTTTTTCATGTTCGAGCATATAGCGAACCGTTGCGTTTTTCGCCATGTTTTTTCCTTTATATTGCGGGTGGACCACCGCTACTCCTTTCGCGTCAAACAACACCGGATAACCGTGATAGCCGACGTCGCTCGCATTGACGATTCTCGTCACTGTATCGAGCGTCATATCGATGCCGATAACAGCAGCAATGCGGCCGTTTTCGCTCACTGCTTTGGCCAACGTCACGACGTGCTTGCCAGTAATGGCATCGACATAAGGCTCGGTCCACACAACTTCATCCGGCCGCTTCATCGCTTCTTTATACCACGGGCGGCTCGTCGGATCATATCCGTCTGGGAGCTCCGTCGTCGGCGTGATGTACATTTTCTTCTGCTCAGTGCCAATATAAATGAATTGCACACTCTCATGCAGACGCAAAAACGTGCGGAACTGCTTTTCCAGCCCCGGCCAGGCGTGTTCGTCCCGAACCATTTGCAAGGTTGATGGCGATTCACTGAATTGCACTAAGCTGTTCTCTTCACTTTGAAAGCTGTCGCGAATGTCGCCAAGCAACCCGTCAAGCGCCGTCTGCGCCCGCTGTTTTACATCGGCTCCTACGAGCCGTTGCATTTGCCAAACACCGACGAGCTGTGTTGCCGCCAAGGAAACCACTAACAATAAAGCCATCAAGACGATCAGCTTGCTGCGCAATGTCCGGAACACTCGCTATTTCTCCCCTCTATTTCCTCTTTTTGTCGCACCATGTTCCATTATAAAAGGACGATCATCCTCCGTCTATAGGAGCGGCTTCTTAATTCATACATAGGGCATGGCTATGTGCGGGACAATAGAACGCAGGCAGGTGAATGATGATGGGTGCCATCGAACATGAAGGGTATCGGTTTGAGATTGAATACAGCGTTCTGCTGCAAAAAGGGCGCTGCACGTTTACCACAACGGCGAATTCGTCGATGAAATTGTGTTTCCCTTTCGCGGCGAGAAGCCCGATGAACAGCAAATTGAAGCGCTTGTCAGCGAATATGTCGAGCAGCACACTCGCGGCCGCTAACAGCGGCCGTTTTCTTTCTTGCCTCCTTTTTCTGCTTTCGTTTATGATGGGTGTAAAATGATCGATTGATGCCATAAGGAGGAGAATCGGAATGTATCGAAAACGGTTGTACGTCTTTGACGGTGATACCCCGCGCGAAGCGGTCATCCGCAACTATACAAAAGACGACTTTGCTGATCTCATCGCGTGCAGCAAGAAAGTTTCCCGCCCCCGTTTCCATCGGAATTATGGTGGAACGAACAGCAGCTTCACAATCACGTCACTTTGTTTCCGGAAGGAGCGCTTTGCATCGAAGTCGGCGGGCGCATCGTCGGATCGATGACCGGCCTGATCGTTGACTTTGATCCGAATCATACCGACCACACATGGGAAGAGATCACCGACGGCGGCTACATCCGCAACCATCGCCCGGACGGCAACACGCTTTATGTCGTCGACATTTGCGTCTCACCGCCATATCGGAAGCTTGGCCTCGGCAAGTGGCTCATGCAATCGATGTATGAAGTCGTCGTCCACCTCGGCCTCGACCGGCTGCTCGGCGGCGGGCGGATGCCTGGCTACCACTGTTATGCAACGGAACTGTCCCCAGAAGCGTACATCAACAAGGTGGTCGCCGGCGAACTGAACGATCCGGTCATTACGTTTTTGCTCCGCTGCAGGCGCACCCCGCTGGCGGTCGTCCACAATTATTTGGAAGATGAGGAATCGCTCAACCATGCCGTTCTGATGGAATGGCGCAATCCATTCAAGCAGATGCCAAGAAAAAATTAACATTCGACAGCCGACAGGAATGGCCGGCAACGGACGCGAATAAAAAGGGGGAATATAGACGGAAAGGAATCGCTGCCTATGAGATCGATTTCCTATTGCGATCCGCTTGCCCCTTTGCTTATTCGCAACGAACTGTTTTCCTTGTTGCCAAACGACATCCGCCGTTTAACCGTCGTTTGCATCGGCAGCAACCGCATTAACGGAGACAGCCTCGGTCCGTTTGTCGGCACGCTGCTTGAAAACGTCTATCCGGACCATCTGACGGTGATCGGCACGCTTAAGCGGCCGGTCGACGCGACGAACATCCAGCGAGTGCATCAACAGCTGCCAAAGGAGCCAAATTCCTATGTACTCGCTGTTGACAGCATCGTCGGCCCACGGCCGTTCGTGCACACGATCGCCATCCGCCCCGGCGCGCTCGCTCCCGGCACGGCTCTTGGCCACTCGCTGCCATCGATCGGCGATATCAGCATCATGGGCGTCATCATGGAAGACAGCGCCGATATCGACACGCTTCCGTACACGAATTTACACATTGTCTATCAAATGGCGAAAGCGATCGCCTTAGGTCTTTCGCTCACCATTCGACAGCGATATGGCTATGCACCGTCCGCACCGCTGTTGGCGTAGACGAAGCGGCAGATGAAAAAGAAGCGCGGCGGACGCGAACGTCGCCACGCTTTCGTTTAGGCGAGAGAAAATGTTTGTTTGACAAAGGCCACAACCTCTTCGGCTGTGCCGAGCGACAGCACCGTTTCTTTCATGCGGGCTGCGTCTTCTTTTGACAACCGCTTCAGCTGGGCGCGCGCCGGCAAAATCGAGGTGGCGCTCATGCTGAATTCGTCAAGTCCAAGGGCAAGCAAAATCGGAATGGCGATCGGGTCGCCGGCCATTTCCCCGCACATGCCGACCCATTTTCCTTCACGGTGCGCGGCGTCGATGACATGGCTGATGAGCCGCAAAATCGCTGGGTTGTACGGCTGGTACAAATAAGAGACGCGCTCGTTCATCCGGTCAGCGGCCATCGTATATTGGATTAAATCGTTCGTGCCGATGCTGAAGAAATCCACTTCTTTCGCAAACTGATCGGCCATGACCGCAGCGGCCGGGATTTCGACCATCATCCCGACTTCAATGTTGTCGGCGACCGGCACGCCTTGGCGGAGGAGCGCTTCTTTTTCTTCGAGCAAAATCGTCTTCGCCTGGCGAAATTCATCGAGCGTGGCGATCATCGGGAACATGATTTTCAAGTTGCCGTGCACGCTCGCCCGCAGCAGGGCGCGCAACTGAGTGCGGAACATCTCCTGCATCTCAAGGCAAAGACGAATCGCCCGGAATCCTAAAAACGGGTTCATCTCTTTCGGCAAGTGCAAATACGGGAGCTCTTTGTCGCCACCGATGTCAAGCGTCCGGACGACGACCGGCTTGCCGTTCATCTTTTCAAGCACCGTTTTGTAGGAGGCAAACTGCTCTTCTTCGGTCGGCAGCTCCGAGCGTCCCATGTATAAAAACTCCGTCCGATACAGCCCGATTCCTTCCGCCCCGTTGGCAAGCGCTCCTTTCACATCATCCGGTGTGCCGATGTTGGCCGCCAGCTCGACATGCACGCCGTCAGCCGTCACCGTCGGCTGATCGACGAGTTTCGCCCATTCCGCCTTTTGCGCTTCATAGCGGGCCCGCTTTTCCTCATAATGGGCGAGCAGCTCCGGGGACGGATTGACGACGACTTGGCCGTCAAGCCCATCGACGATGACGATGTCGCCGTTTTGCACTTCCGCCGTAATTTCCTTCGTACCGACGACAGCCGGGATTTCGAGCGAGCGGGCCATAATCGCCGAGTGCGACGTCCGCCCGCCGATGTCGGTGGCAAACCCTTTGACATATTGACGGTTCAACTGCGCCGTATCGGATGGCGTCAAGTCTTCAGCGATGACGACGACTTCCTCGGAAATGAGGCTCGGGTTTGAGATCGTAACGCCGAGCAAATGGGCAAGGACGCGCTTCGTCACATCGCGGATGTCAGCGGCCCGCTCTTTCATATACTCATTGTCCATGCCTTCAAACATGGAAATGAAAAATGACGCTGTTTCATCGAGCGCGTATTCCGCGTTCACTTGTTCCGTTTTGATTTTTTCCTTAATCGGGTTCAGCAGTTCTGGGTCGTCAAGCACAAGCAAATGGGCGGCAAAAATGGCGGCTTTGTCTTCGCCAAGCTTTTCCAAGGCATGCTGCTTGATTGCTTCCAGTTCCTCTTTCGCTTTTGCGACCGCCGCCTCAAGCCGCGCAATTTCCGCCTCGACGTCGGCGACCGTTCGTTTTTCAGCCGCCAGATGAGGCGTTTCTAAACGGTATGCCTTGGCGATGGCGATGCCGCTTGATGCGGCGATGCCATGAATCGTTTTTTCCATTATTCCGCAAGGCCTTCCTTTGCCAACGTATCGGTTAACGCCGCCATTGCTTCTGCCGCATCGGCCCCTTCTGCCGTAATTTTAATCGTCGCTCCTTTCGGGATTCCTAACGACATGACGCCCATGATCGATTTCAAGTTGACCGTTTTGCCATTGTATTCAAGCTGGATTTCGCTGTTAAATCTGCTCGCCGTTTGCACTAAAATCGTCGCTGGACGGGCGTGGATGCCGGAATCAGAAACAACTTTGAACGTTTTTTCTGCCATGGTTCATCATTCCCCTTTTCTTCAATTTTTTCTTTGCCATCATATCAAATGCAGGTGCGGGGAAGCAACGAAAAACGCTTATCCCCGCCACGCCGCAAATAAGCGATTCATTGGATTGCAACGACGGCGTCTTCGCCGCGGGCGACCGAACCTTGTTTGTTGACGCGCACCGTTTCGCCGGCTTGGAGATTCGTAAAAATCACCGGCGTGACAATCGATGGCGCGTTCTGTTTCACATAATCGAGGTCGACGAGCAAAAGCGGCTGCCCTTTTTTCACTTCGTCGCCTTCTTTGACAAGCGCCTCAAACCCCTGGCCGTTCAGCTTCACCGTGTCAATGCCGACGTGGATCAAAATTTCATGCCCGCCGGCTGACTGAATGCCGATGGCATGCTTCGTCGGAAAGACGTTGATGATTTTCCCGTCGACAGGAGAGACGACCGTGCCGTCCGTCGGCATCACCGCGAAGCCATCACCCATCATTTTTTGCGAAAACACTTGGTCCGGCACTTCAGAAAGCGGAACAATTTCCCCGGTCATTGGTGAGGCGATCGTTTCCGCCTGCACGGCTTCCGGCGCCGCTGCCTTTGGTTTTTCTTCCGCTCGAGCCGGCGCTTTTCCTTGCATAATGTCTTGAATTTGCCCTTTTAACATGTCCGATTTCGGACCGAAAATCGCTTGCACGTTGTTGCCAACTTCAAGCACCCCAGCAGCGCCGAGCGCTTTCAACCGGTCTTTGTCGACCCGGCCAATGTCATGGACCGACACGCGCAACCGTGTAATGCATGCATCTAGATGTTCGATGTTTTCCTTTCCGCCAAGGGCAGCGAGCACTTCGTACGGCAAGTCGCCAGCGGCGGCTGCCTCGGCTTTCGGCGCTTCCTCGACCGTTTTTTCCCGGCCCGGCGTCGCCAAATCCCACTTGCGGATCGCAAAGCGGAATCCGAAGTAATAAATGACGGCAAACGCCAAGCCGACCGGAATGACGAGCCACCATGCCGTCCGGTTCGGCAGAACGCCGAACAGCAAAAAGTCAATGACCCCGCCAGAGAACGTCATCCCGATTTTGACGTTCAACAAGTGCATAATCATAAACGACAAACCGGCAAAAATGCAGTGGATGGCAAACAGCGCCGGAGCGACAAACAAGAACGAAAATTCGATCGGCTCGGTAATCCCGGTCAAAAACGATGTCAGCGCGGCCGAACCCATAATGCCGGCCACCACTTTTTTGTTTTCCGGACGCGCTTCGTGATAAATCGCGAGCGCCGCTGCCGGAAGGCCAAACATCATAAACGGGAACTTCCCGGTCATAAACGTGCCAGCGGTCAATTCGACCCCGTCTTTCAGCTGCTCAAAAAAGATTTTTTGGTCGCCGTGCACCACTTGCCCGGCTTTATTGACGTACTCGCCAAATTCAAACCAAAACGGCGCATAGAAAATATGATGCAAACCAAACGGAATGAGCGCCCGTTCGATGACGCCGAAAATGAAGGCGGCCAACGTTTTGTTCGCATCGATCATATTGTGCGAAAACGCATTGAGTCCGTGCTGAATCGGCGGCCAAACGAATGTCATGATAATGCCAAGCACGACTGCGGACGCCGCCGTCACGATCGGCACGAACCGCTTGCCAGCGAAAAAGCCGAGATATTGCGGCAGTTCGATATTGAAGTATTTGTTGTACATGTACGCTGCCAAAATCCCGACGATAATCCCGCCAAAGACGCCCGTTTGCAACGTCGGGATGCCAAGGATGTTGGCGTACGACGGGTCGGCGCCGATCATATCGGGAGTCACGCCCAAGATGACGCTCATCGTCACGTTCATAATCAAGTAGCCGATGATCGCCGCCAAGCCGGCCACCCCATCCCCGCCGGCAAGGCCGATCGCCACACCAACCGCAAACAAGAGCGACAAGTTAGAGAAGACAATGCCGCCTGCTTGCTCCATAACGTTGGAGATGAGCACGACCCAGTCGGCTTTGAGCGCCGGAATTTTGTCAGTGAGCGCCGGGTTTTTCAAGGCGTTGCCAAGCGCCAACAAAATCCCGGCCGCCGGCAGAATCGCCACCGGAAGCATAAGCGCTTTCCCGACCTTTTGCAGCGTGCCAAACGCTCGTTTCATTTGTATGACCTCCTTTGGTTTTCTTTTCTTAAGTTTTGCAGCAAACAGCCGATTCATGTACCGAAAATGGAGCGGGCGTTTCCGAGGGCACCGGCGCAATAAAAAAGGCATGACTAAAGAGAGACAAAAAGAACGCTTACAACAGCGCGAAAACAAACTCCCTGCTGCTGTCGCTTTCTTTGCTCTCTTTACTCATGCCTGATCGAGTCAGTAACACGTAAAGCGAGACGATTATGCAGTTGTATTGTTCTTTTTCTCCGCCAGCCGCTGCAAATGCAACGTCAAATAGACCGCCTCGGCATCGTCCGCCGGCAGATGAAGCGTTTGCTGCATGACTTTGACCAACTTCCATGCTAGATTATAGCATAATGGATACGCTTCCTTCAAGATTTTCGACAAATTTTTTGGTTCTTCGACTTTTTCGCCTTTTTTCATCCGCTCAATCGCATAGCGCAAGTGACGGACAAACCGCAAATAATGAACGCTCTCGCGGTCGATGTCAACGCCAAGCTGTTGCTCGACGATCTTGACAAGGTCAGCAATGAGCTGGGAATATCGATTCGCTTCCGACACGCTTTGTTTGGAAATCGCGCTATGAATATGAAGGGCGATAAAGCCTGCCTCCCCTTCAGGCAGCACAATCCCGAGCTTTTGTTCAATCATGCGGGCCACTTCACCGGCGATTTCGTATTCCAGCGGGTACAAACTTTTCGTTTCAGCCAAAAACGGATTTTTGACATCAAGCCCCTGTTCAAGCCGCTTTAATGTAAAGGCGATATGGTCGGTCAGCGCCACATGGATGTGCTCATTCAACGGCGCGCCGACGCGTTGCTGAATATGTTGAACCACCTCGCTCATGAGGGCGATGAATTCTTCGCTCAATTCCGGAAGCAGCTTTTTGTATTGCTCTTGTTCGCGTTCGTTTTTCAGAACGAAACATTTTTCAACAGCGCTCTCCGCAATCTCGTCCCCCCGTTTTTTGCCGAAGCCGATTCCTTTGCCGAGCAAAACGACTTCGCCATATGCCGGATGGGAAGCGATTAACACGTTGTTGTTGAGCGTTTTTTCGACACGAAATGGCTGTTCCACCAAGCTCCCTCCTTTCCGTACCCATCGTCTGCCGTTGACCTATGCAGACTAAATTATAAACCGGACGGGCCGTCGCTCTCAATGACGTTTTTTTGGATGGGGCGCCGCTCTTTTCGACATACTAATAAGAGGGCTGGGGGGAGATGTCGAACAAAGGAAGACAAAACAAGGTGAGCCAAGAAGCAGCCAACCCGACCGTTTCCAAGGCGGAGGCAGAAATGGCCAAAGACAGCGTGGATACGGCCAAGCAAGCGAAAAAGAACCGCTCGTAGCAACAGGGGCTGACCCAAAAGCGTCATTCCTCTTAAACGAAATACAACATATTGCGCATGATTCATTGTTTCGTGACGAATATATGGTGATAGGAAAGGGTGTCCCGATCCTTTTGGGACACCCTCTGTTTTGCCGCTATGAACCGTCCATCGGCCCGGCCACCCATTTCGACGGCGACTAGGCCGTCCGGCGCACCGGATGAAGACGACTGAAAATCATCTTCAATAGCGGCGGCGTCACAACAGTCGTTGCCAATACGACGATGATCATGACCGCAAACATGTTCCCATCAAGCAGGCCGGCTTCCAAGCCGATGCCGGCGATGATGAGCGCCACCTCGCCGCGCGACACCATGCCAGCGCCGACCGCCAGCGAGCTTCCCCACGAAAATCCGGCCCATTTTGCCCCCAGCGCGGCGCCGACGAGCTTCGTCAAAATCGCGAGCGCACTCCAGCCGACAATCAGCGGCCAATGCTCGACGATGCCGGAAAAGTCGGCCGCAACCCCGATGGAGGTAAAAAAGACAGGGACAAACAAAGAATAGGCGATCGTTTCCACTTTCTCAAATACTTCTTCCCGATAGCCCGTAAAACTCGCGCCAAGCCCGGCAATATAGGCGCCGATGATCGCCGCCACCCCCATCGTCTCAGCAAAGTAGGCAAAAGAGAAACAGATAATCAACCCGGCTGAAATGACCGCCTCCGTCACACGCAACGGGGCAAACCACTTTAATACGAGCGGGATGGCTTTCCAAGCGAGCAAAATGGCGACGGCAAAAAAGACGACTTTTTTCAGCACGACCGCACCAAGCTCGACGTCGCCGCCAGTTAGGCTTAATAAAAATGCCAAAGCAATGACGACCAACACGTCGTCGATGACCGCCGCGCCAAGAATGGCCGACCCTTCCTTCGACTGCAGGCGCCCCATCTCCTTGAGCGCCTGCACGGAAATGCTGACGCTCGTTGCGGACAGCAAAAGGCCGAGGAAAAGAGCCGTGCCGGTTTCCATGCCTAACGCTGCGCCGGCCGCATACCCAGCGAGCAGCGGAACGAGAATGCCGAGCACTCCGACCGCCACAGCAGCTTTTCCAGTGCGCCGAAACTGGTCCATATCCGTCTCAAGGCCGGCGATAAACATGAGCAAAATAACGCCAATTTGACTTAACTCCTGCAAAAGATCGGTATCCTCGATCACACCAAGCATGCTCGGCCCAAGCACAATGCCGATGAGCAGCTTGCCGAGCACGGCAGGCTGGCCAAGGCGTACGGCCGCATCGCCGGCAAGCTTGGCGGCAAACAAAATAACAGCCAGCTGAGCAATGAACATCCCGTCACCCACCTTTCATGTTCTCATCCTTTTTCAAACTACGTTTATCATGCACGAAAGGTTTCATTTTTATTGAAACGCCTTTTCTCACACGTTTGCCGCGCTGGACGGAAACGTCAAATGAACAGTCGTTCCCTTCCCAACCTCGCTTTCGATCCGCATCGTTCCTTTATGTTCTTGAACGATTTTCATGCTTGTCGTCAGCCCGAGCCCCATTCCTTTTTCTTTCAAGGTGAAAAACGGTTCGCCGATTTTCTGCAGCCGCTCTTTCGAAATGCCGACGCCGGTGTCGGCAACATCGACGTAGATTTTCCCGTCCGCTTCAGCAACGCGGACGTATAAATTTCCGCCTTCAGGCATCGCTTCGATGGCATTTTTCATAATGTTCAACAACACTTGAACAATTTGGTTTTGATCGCCGTACACACAAGCTTTCGGAGCGTTGTTATGGACGGAAATGGAAACGTTGTTCAACGTCGCCTCATGGCCGATCAAGCTAATGACATACGAAACGGCCTCGCTCAACAAAAACGGCCGATAATCGTGGCTTTGCGGCTTGGCGAGCACAAGCAATTCACTGACGATTTGATTGATGCGGCCGAGTTCGCTCAACATGATGCGCATATAATGATCATTGACTTCGCGCGTTTCTTGCATCATCTGAATAAATCCTTTCATGGAGGTGAGCGGATTGCGGATTTCATGGGCGATGCCGGCAGCCAGCTCGCCAAGGACGGAGAGCTTTTCTTTTTTCAAGAGCAGCTCCTCGGCCAGCTTTTGCTGGGTAATGTCGCGGCCGATCGTCAACAGCCCTTTGCGCGCTCCGTTTTCGTCAAAGAGCGGCACTTTAATGACGTCAAACGTCTTCACTTCCCCATCCGGCGTCGCAAACGACTCCTCGCGGCGCGTCACCTTTCCGCTTTTCCACGCTTCGCGGTCCGATTCGATGCACTGCGCAAACGCTTCTTTAAAAAACGGTACAAGCTCGCCGAGCTCGCGATCCATCTTCCCGATATAATCGATATGTTCGAGACGGTACAAACGCCGGCCGAAATCGTTGACGCGCAGCCATCGCCCCTCGCTGTCTTTAAAGCAGACGAAATCCGGCATCGAGTTGATGAGCGTAAGCAGCTGCTGTTCATTTTCCTCGATCTTTTCCAGCTGCTCGCGCTTTTTTAACAGCTGGTACAAAAAAATGGCCGAGAGCAAAATAAACACGGCCCCTTTGGCGGCGCCAAGCGCCATATATACATTGCGGCTGATCGACAGCATATTGAGCAGGGTGTCGGTGGCGGCAATCCATAAAATGCTGCCTATGATATATACTGCGATTACTTTTGCTTTGTTGACCACGTCGTCATCGAACCCCTAACATGCAAAGTCGCTGGCGGCCACGGCCATCCGCCAGGCTACATTTCCCGCGCCCAGCCGAGCAGCCGCTCGGCCAAGAGGGCGGCTCGCTCATGGTCAAGCCGCTTTCCAAGCGACGCCTCAAGCCGCTCGGCCACCGCCACCGCCTCTTCCTCATAGGCGAACGAAAATGACCACTCAAGCGCCGGAATGGCGATCACGATATATTCTTCTTTTCGATTTTCGTAAATGTAGACGTTAGCCGGAGCTTGTCCGTCCATCACCGGCGTTTTGCGGATTTTCATTTTTCCGTCCCACCTTTTTCGTTGAAACCGTCTCCATTTTGTTTATTTTAACAAACGCCCACTCCCTACTCAATATAAATCATTTTCCTTGTCATTCCCCCGTCGATGACCAAATTCACTCCGGTAATAAAATCGTTTTCCTCATCGCATAAATACAGACAAGCGCGGGCGATATCGTCCGGTTTGCCGACGCGGCCGGCCGGGTGCTGCCGGTGATCAATGTCTCGCAATTGCCCATAATCGCCCGTTTCAATCCAGCCGGGGCTGATGCAATTGACGCGAATGCGATCATCCGCAAACGACACCGCCAGCGCATGGGTCAAAGCGACAAGGCCGCCTTTCGATGCAGCGTACGCCTCGGAATTCGGTTCAGACATGAGCGCCCTTGTCGAGGCGATGTTGACGATGGCTCCGCCTTTTGCATTGCGGCGCATATATTTAGCCGCTTCACGGGAAGCAAAAAAAGCGCTGCGCAAATTCGTTGACAGCACGTCCTCCCACTCCTCAACCGTCAGCTCATACGGCGACTTCCAGCGTGAGACGCCGGCATTGTTGATCAAATAGTCAATGCGGCCGAAGCGGCCGGCAGCTTCTTGTACAAACCGCTCAATATCGTCCACCTTCCGCACATCGGCCGCCACAAAGATTGCCTTGAACCCGTCCGATTGCAATTGCGCGGCGAACGCTTCACCGTTTTGGACATCGCGGTCGATGATCACGACGTTTGCTCCCTGTTTTGCAAATGCTCTAGCAATCGCCATGCCGATCCCGTTCGCCCCACCGGTGACAATGGCTGTTTTCTGTTCCATGCTCATGTGCAATCTCTTCTCCCTTCCTTTGCCCATTCAACCTGATGGATTTGTTTTTTTAGACTTTCGTTCCCAAGGGAAACTCTGTGCCTTATTATACCATCAGCATCATGGAAAAAAACATGTCCGCGGCAAAAAAGAGGCGGCCGCAAACGCCAATGTCTCATCCGACTGACCCGCAATGGGTTTGAAACCGTTCCAAATAAGAAAAGACCGCAGTTGAACAGAGCGTGCCTTCCTTCCATAGAGCCGGAACGTGGACGTCTACGGACAGGGTCTTGGACACATAGATAACGTCGCTTTTCGCTTGAACGCTCTCCCACCTACGCAAATGCTTAGAGGTGGGAGATTCTTTGGAACACCTACCCAACGGCGGGCTGTTGACCAAGCCATCCTCGTACGCTCCATGGTTCCGCTGTCCCCACTTACGATGATCGCGTTGAAGTGTGAGGATAAATCGGCTTATTACGATAAAAAAGACCGCGATTAGGCGGTCTTTTTTGGCGCCTTCATAATCAAGGAACGTACGGGTTTGGCATCCCTGGCGCATAGGGGGTCGCTCCGCCATAACCATAATACGGTTGCATCTTGGCAGCAGGATAGCCGCACGGCGCCATCGGGGCATATGGCATCGGCATCATCGGCGGATGGTACAGCGGCACATACGGAACCGCACCAGGAATGAAACCAGGTGTTGCGCCAACGACCATCCCAGGCAGCGTGCCAGGAACGGCAAGGGGAGCCGTGCCGACAGCCGGGGGAACGTTTTCTGCATACGGGGCCGTCATGCCATACGAAGCGACGGCGCCATCAGGCGTCATTGGCGGTATGTTTTTTTCCCCACCCATCGGCCAAACGGAAGCATGAGTCATATTCGGCATGGCTTCCAAGCCGAGCGGCGGCGCTGGCGGCATCATGTCTGAGCTGTCCGGGCTATCAAACCCGTTCGGGCTGTCCGGACTGTCAAGATGGGCCGGACTAACAAGCGGCGCTGGCGGCGCCACCGACGGACACCAGTAGCCATAAGGCGCTGTTGACGGATAATACGCCATCGGCATGGCTCCAGCCGGCATCCCCCCTGTCGGCATTGCTTCGGTCGGCAGCGGCGCCATCGGCGGCGCGTTATTGTCCACCCGCCCGGCCTCATGGCCATGGCTGGAGTTGTTTAGAAACGGATCATTCATATACGGATCCCAATGATTCATTGTCCTCTCCCTTTCTCGCTTATGTTCTCGGGGCGCGTACCCACCCATATTGTATGTCGGAACAAGCAAAGGGTGTTTGCCCGGCCAAAATATAGGTATTTAACCCAACGGGCGGCTGTGCTACGATAAATAACGGCGACGATGCTGGATCAACGCTTGGGGGGAAACGCGATGGATGAAGCATTGGCAGCGAAGCAAATCGAAGAATTGCGAAGTGGAACCATTTCTGAATTGTTGGTCAAAAAAGAGGACTTTCCGATTTTCCGAGCTGTGCTCGTTAAGCAGCCTGACTTCAAACGGTTTCGCGGCATCGCCCAGCGCGGCGGCCACGTCGTTTATCATTATATGGAAACCCCTCGCAGTTGATTTTCCTGCTTTTCCTTCCATTTCCTCGGCTTTCGCGACGGAAAGCCGGGAATTTTTGTGTGCGGAGAAATTTCCAACTCCTCTACGAAGCTAGTGATTTCAACGCATCAAGCATTTTTCCATCATTTAGATAATGAATCATCCTTTCATCCTTGTTACTCTAGTAGCGAGTTTTCAAGACAAGAGGAGGGATGTGGATGAAACAGGCAAAAGCATGGGGGATGGCGATGCTGTGCGGGATGTTTTTCTTCGCCGGCCATGCTAATGCTGCCACGATCTATACGGTCAAGCGCGGCGACACGCTTTGGAACATCGCGAAACAATACAGTGTGCCGCTCAAACAACTGAAACAAAAAAATCACAAAGGCGATTTATTGTATCCTGGCGAAAAACTCGTCATCCCTGACGCGGGCATCACGGAGGCGGAGAAAGATTTGCTCGCCCGCCTTGTCCACGCCGAGGCGAAAGGGGAGCCGTACGCTGGAAAGGTAGCCGTAGCGACGGTTGTTCTGAACCGCGTCGACCATCCGGATTTTCCGGATACGATCCGCGCCGTCATTTATGAGCGCTCTGGCGGCCATTATGCATTCACACCGGTCGCAAACGGATCGATCAACGAACCGGCTGACCGTGAATCATACCGCGCCGTTGAAGAAGCACTTGCTTTTCGCGGTTTAGGAAACGGCTCGCTCTATTTCTATAATCCGAAAACGGCGAAAAGCAAATGGCTGCGCTCGCGTCCAGTGACCGTCGTCATCGGCAACCACGTCTTTGCTAAGTAAAGCGGGAGCAAGGGGGGAAGACTGCCCCCTGCTTTTTCTTTATAGTTTTAGGCCACCGGTGATTTTTAATGAAAAAGCGGCTCCATCACGTTGTTTCTCAATTTGATAAACCATGTAAGATCAGCTCTCTTTTCCAGTTGGAGACCACCGATTTGGTGAAAAAAGTTGTTTTTCACCAGCCTTTTAGGAAAGAAACCCCTTTACTTGCAGTGGAAAATAAGGCAAACTAGAACAAAAGACGATGAAAAAGGGGAATGATGATGACTAATAAAAAAGCGAAAGTCGGAGATATTATCGAGTTTAAAAATGGACTGCGCGGCATTGTCGAGAAGGTGAATGAAAACTCAGTCATCGTTGATTTGACGTATATGGAAAACTACCGTGAACTCGATTTGCAAGAACGGACGGTCGTCAATCATAAAAACTATAAGATCATTGAATAGAAAAAGAGGCTGCCAAGAGCCTCTTTTTTGTTTACGAAATGCGGGCGAGTTCGTCGCATTCATATATATGGACGCCGCTCGTTGCTGACGCCGCCCGGTAAAACATAGCCAAAGCAAGCTGACGGGCGTCGACCGGCTTATACTTTTTCCATTTGCCGACGAACAAAAACGACAGCCGGCATAACAGCCACCCGGCGAGCGCCTCGGCGAGGCGGAACTCCCGGCGCTTGCCGACGAGCAGCGACGGGCGGAAAATATGGAGCGATGGGATGGAAAGCCGCTGCAACGCCTCTTCCGTCTCCCCTTTGACGCGCTGGTAGAAAAACGGCGAACACGGGTTGGCGCCGATCGAAGAGACGGTCAAAAAGCTTTTCGCGCGGCACTTTTCCGCCAGCACCGCCGCCCGCAGCGTGTATTCATAGTCGACTTGAATGAACTGCTGCTTTGTTTTCGCCTTCTTGCGCGTCGTCCCGAGGCAGCAAAACACATCGTCCACATAAAAATGCCGTTCGTACGATTCCAGGCGTGCAAAATCGACGACGACTTGCTGCAGCTTTTCGTGTTCCACCGGCAGCGGAGTGCGGACGAAAATTGTCACGCGGCAGTATAAATCCGACTGCAACAGCAGCTTCAGTAGCTCTCCGCCGACCAAACCGCTTGCTCCAAGCAAAAGAGCTGTTCTTCGCTCCAACGCCAAAACCTCCAAGGCAAACATTCATTGTCCATTATATAGGAGTTTGGGCGAAAAAACTACCTCTTTTTTTGCTGGCTCTAGCGGTTGTCGACTTTTTCCGGGTACAAATCGTGATTGAGCAGCCGGTATTCGGCCATTTTTTCGTATTTCGTCCCCGGGCGCCCCCAGTTGCAGTACGGGTCAATCGAAATGCCCCCGCGCGGCGTGAATTTCCCCCATACTTCGATATAGCGCGGTTCCATCACTTTGATCAAATCGTTCATAATGATGTTGACGCAGTCTTCATGAAAATCGCCATGGTTGCGGAAGCTGAACAAATACAGCTTCAGCGACTTGCTTTCGACGCATTTTTTGTCCGGGATGTAGCTGATGTAAATCGTCGCGAAGTCCGGTTGTCCGGTTTTTGGACACAACGTTGTAAACTCCGGACAATTGAACTTCACGAAATAATCCCGGTCAGGATGTTTGTTGTCAAACACTTCAAGAAGATTCGGATTGTACGTAAACGAATACGTTGTTCCTTGATTGCCAAGCAGCGTCAATTCCTTTAACTCTTTTTCACTTCTTCCTGCCATGTCTGTTCCTCCTTGTTTGTGATGGTTCGTCCGTCTGCCGGAAGAGCTCCTTAAACGCCGCGCTTGTTCCCCCAAAGGAGCGTGTGCAGCTGCGGCAGGATGCGGACGTCTGCGAGCTCCTCCGACTGAGCGATTTGTTCCACCAGCCATTCCAACCGGCCGAAGAGTTTCGCGCGGAGCGCAGCCACATCCGAATCCGCCACATCGTCGTTGCCCGTCTGCAAATAAAACGGAACGCCCGGGTAGCGGCGGTGCACCTCTTTGGCATACGCCAAATCGGCGTCATCAAAGACAACCACTTTCAAACTGATGCGCCGCGCCCGGCTTCGGTCAGCCTGCAGCCGCTCGATGATCCGATCGAGCACCGCCCAGTCGGTGTCCATCCCCGAACTTGGCGGCTTCGGGGAGAGGGTGACGTCGTCCACATGAAGCAGCCAGTCTTGCCATCGGCTCCCTTGCGTTTCAACCGCCACCCGCATCCCTTTTTCATGAAGAAGCGCAACAAGCTCACCGAGAGCGGAGATCAAAAGCGGGTTGCCGCCCGAAATCGTCACATGGCGGAAGCGGCGGCCGCCGATGGCCTTAAGCCGCCGCCAAATGTCTTCCGCGGTCAGCTGCTCGATCTCGTCTTTCGCCGACCCGTCCCACGTAAACGCCGAATCGCACCAGCGGCAGCGGTAGTCGCAGCCAGCCGTGCGGACGAACATCGTCTTTTGGCCGATCACCATTCCTTCGCCTTGAATGGTCGGCCCAAAAATCTCCAACACCGGAATCGTGCGCCCCATCACCGTTCCCCCGCTTTCGGCCGGTAGACAACATAACTGGTGGGCGTTTCGCGGACGAACACTTGCAAACATTTCGGCTTGTGCGGCAGCGTATCCAAATAGCGTTGAATCGTTTCATAAATCGTGCGCGCCACCACCTCCGACGTCGGAAACCGGTTCGGGTCCCGGCTGTCAAACCAATCGGCGTGGTCGTTAAGCAGCGTATGGTCCAGTTTTCGATGAACGAGCTGTTTTAACGTTTGGAAATTGACTAAAAAGCCGCTCTCATCGAGCTCATCGCCGGCGACCGTCACATTGACGATGTACGTATGGCCATGCACGTTTGCGCAGCTTCCCGCTGCTTCATGCGGGATGAAATGGGCGGCGGCGATGTGCATATCTTTGTTCAACTCATAGCGGTAATTATGCATGACTTGTGGATACAGCTGGTGCATCATCGCGCCTCCACCTCCGCTTTTTCCCGCAAGTATTCGTCAAGCCCGCGTTGGCGCAGCACGCACGCCGGGCATTCGCCGCAGCCGTCGGCGATGATGCCGTTATAGCACGTCAGCGTCTTCGTGCGGACGAACTCGAGCGCACCGAGCTCATCGGCGAGCTTCCACGTCTCAGCTTTCGTCAGCCACATGAGCGGCGTATGAATGACAAATTCGTAATCCATCGCTAAATTCAACGTGACGTTCAATGATTTGATAAACACATCTCGGCAGTCCGGATAGCCGCTGAAATCCGTTTCGCACACCCCAGTCACGATATGGCGCGCGCCCCGCTGTTTGGCGAGCACGGCGGCAAATGACAAAAACAATAAATTGCGCCCGTCCACAAACGTCGTCGGCAGCTCACCTTCCTTTTGTTCGATGGCGATGTCGCGCCGCGTCAGGGCGTTTGGCGCCAACTGCCCGAGAAGCGACAGATCAAGCACCGTATGGCGGACGCCAAGCTCGTTGGCGATCGATGCCGCGACGTCAATTTCGCGGCGATGGCGCTGTCCGTAGTCAAACGTCACCGCTTCGACTTCCACAAACCGCTTTTTCGCCCAAAACAAACATGTCGTGCTGTCTTGGCCGCCGCTGAAGACGACAACCGCTTTTTCTTCCTTCCTCTTCATGCTGATCAACCTCCTCCTGAATCGGCAGAAGAAGAGGTTTCCAAAACAAAAAAGGCCATACCCCTAGGATACAGCCGTCCCTAGTTTTTTATAGAGGGTTTTGCTAGAAACCTCTCCCGTACAAATGTACGGAATTGTATTCTTCTGTTTTCTTTTTTACTATACCATATTCACGGTTTTTGTTGTAGCGCCTTTTTCACTTTTTCCGCCGCCCATACGTACACGTACAAAAGAGGAATGTAGACGGCGGCAAGATAAAACCCGGCCTCAGCTGTCCATTTCATCAACCGATCGATATCGGTTTTCTCTTGAACAAACAGCGTTCCGACAAACAAGACGGCAAGCAGCACAGGCAGCGAACGGCGCTGCTGAACGGCAAACAGCTGTTTGACCACGCGCATCGCCGCCCAAACGGAAATGGTAATGATCGGAAACACAACGAGCACGTAAATCGAGATGACGATATACTCCATCCGCTCGATAAACGGCACTTCCGGAATTTTGGCGAGCGTCAGCGTCGGCCATGTAATATGCTGAATTTGTTCTTTGTTATAAAACACAATCGAAATCAACATCACAACAAGGTAAATGAACGTTGTGAAGGCATTGGCAGCGTGCGCCCACTTTTGCGAGGACGGAGCATTTTTTAAAAACGGGTAATACATGAGCAGCATTTCAAACCCTAAATATTGAAGCGTCATCTCTTTCGATGCTTTCACCAATTGTCCAAACGAATGGTCAAACACTGGAAATAAATTCCGGTATTGAGCATATTCAAGCGGAAAGAAAACCATCGGAAAAATCGTCAACAGCGGAATCACGACTCCCCAAACGCATAAGCCGGCGACGACGCGAAACCCGCCGAGGACGGCGTAATACGTCAGCAGCAAAAAAACGAGGCTGAACTGCCACGCTCCCATCAACGGGAACACCCATACTTTAATGATTTCAATGTACGACTGAAGCACCGTCAGCGCCACGAGCGCATAGTAAAAAAGCAGCCCAAGGCTCAGCACTCCACCGATCCACCGCCCGAAGTACTGTTCATGAAGCGACACGATGTCTCCTCCGGACGGCGAGTAGGAAAACAGACGATACATGAGCCAAACGAGCCCGTGCGCCGCCAGTCCAGCCAGCAACACAACGATCCAGGCGTCCTGCCCCGCCTCTTTCATGAGCGGACGCTGAAAACTGAGCGCCCCGACCCCAATTTGTGCCGCATGAATGACAAAAAAAGCAAGAAACGGGGAAATGAGAAACCGTTCCGGAATGGCCTGCTTCATCGTTATCCCTCCTCATGATCCCCGTCTTATTCGCCAATGCCTGTATGGACGATGTCCACCGTTACATGCGGACGGATGTCGATATCCGGGTATTCGCGGTAAAACGCATCGGGATCCCAATGTCTTGTCACGCTGCGGACAAAATCGCCGATGCCGAGCGGATCAATCCGTTTTTTCTGAAAATAACGGAATAGCCGGCGCATATTATGCTCTAATTCATTTTCCATTTTTTTCTTCACATCATCAAACAAATCATCTCCTGGATGATCGAGCCATGACGGGTAATCCCTCACCGACGCATGGATATGGACGAACACGTCAAGCGCATGGCGGCTGCCGTCACGCTTCCATTCATATTTCGGCTTTGCCCATAAGTTTTGCAGCATCACCCGATCCTCGCCCTGTTTTCCGCGATTCCCAACTTTCAGCTGGTAGACGCCGTTTTTCGTTTCCCCGAGCAAAATTTTCATCAAAAACGAATCGCGCAAACTCACATGCCCGACATATTTGTCATCGCGAAACAAAGCGACCCCTTCGAGCTTGACGAAATCTCCTTTTTTCTCAAAGTACGGCAAAAATGGGTCGCTCCCCGGGGAAAAATAGCGATACAAAAACAAGTGCAAATTCGTCTTCGGCAAGTTCATCGACTGCTCGTTTTGTTCCACAACATTCGGCAAATACAACGTGTCGCTCAGCGTCGTTTTCGCAGTGATTTTCAGCAACTCCCTGGCACTTTCTTCCGCCACGCCAAGCAACAAATGGCTGCCGACTTTGTTGTTGCGCGCGAGGCTATGCGTAATTTGCGTCACCCCGCGCCTAGCGAACTCTTGGCCAAACAAAATGAGCCGCAGCTGTCCTTCCTCAATCGGCAGCGCCGATTTCGATGACAGGCGCGGGATGAGGTCGTAGATCGTTGGCGACGTCGTCGTCAGCATATTCGGCTTTGTCATCGGCCCTTGCTTGAACGTCGGGTACACCGCCGTGCCGGTGTAGCGGCCGTTCTCGAAATCATAGCCCATCTGCTGGATAATTTGAATTTCGTCAATCGGCCGCGAACTGGCGCAGCCGCTAAGCAACAGCAACGCACCGATCCATGCGAGCCCACGCCTCATCATGATCACCCTTACTCATCAATATCGCGTTTTTGCTTCGCCTCATTCGGATCATAGCGAAACCGCGACCGCGGACGAAGAAACATCGGCCGTTCCGCTGTTTCACTGTATGGCGAACGGATGAAGGTGTCGCGGAAGTTGCGCACGCGAAGCGGATAAAACGGCAGCAAATACGGATAGCCAAACGACTGCAGCCGCCCTAAATGAATGAGCAATCCGCAGACAGCAAAGATGATGCCGATCCCGCCCCAGCCAGCGGCGAACAAAATGAATGGGAACCGGATGAACCGAATCGTGTTCGACATTTTGAAAATCGGCGTTGTAAACGAAGCGAGCGCCGCCAGGGCAACGACAATCAACAAAATCGTACTCGTCAGCCCAGCATCAACAGTCGCCTGCCCGATGACAATCCCGCCGACAATCCCGAGCGTTTGCGCCACTTTCGTCGGCAGCCGCGCTCCGGCTTCGCGCAACAGCTCGATCGTAATCTCCAAAAACAGCACCTCGAGCACCGGCGGAAACGGCACGTTCGAGCGCGAATAAATGATCGGTCCGAGCAAATCTTCCGGGATCATCTCGTAATGGTACGTCAGCACCGCCACATAAATCGGAGACGCCAACACGGAAAACGCGACGCCGAAAAACCGAATGAGGCGGAAAAACGTACCGAGCACCCACGGCAGATAATAGTCTTCCGGCGACGTAAAAAAATCGAAAAGAGCGGCGGGACCGATCACGGCATACGGGGAGCCGTCGCAAAAAATCGCGACTTGCCCCGAGACGATCGCATAAACGGCCCGATCGATCCGCTCAGTCGAGATAAAGAGCGGAAACGGCGTCCGCGAATTGTCAGCGAGCAGCTGATCCAAAATGGCGTTGTCAAACACGACGTCAAAATGAATTGCCTCAAGCCGCTGCGTCACCGTTTGGACCACTTCTGGATTGGCCACGCCGTCGATGTAGGCAATGACGACTTTTGTTTTCGACACTGAGCCGACCGACATTTCTCGAAAAACAAGGTTCGGCGTCACCACTTGCCGGCGGATGAGATGCAAATTGACGCCAACGTTTTCGACAAACCCGACTTTCGGTCCGACGACACTGAACTCATTTTCGGAATCGTTGTTTTCCCGCAACCCTAAATTTTCGGCGGCGGCGCTCATGAGCGCCGCCTTGCCCGGCTGTTCGCGGAAACTGACGGCGACAAACCCTTTCAATACCTTTTCTTCAATCAGCGCTGTGTCTTCGCTCACTTCAATGCGCTGAATCGGCACGATTTGTTGCAAATCTTCCAGTCGGACGGTCGGATGCTTGGGAATGTCGTTTTGCAAATGGCAAAGAATCTGCTCTTGCAATACTTGCGGATCGACGAGCGAATCAAAATAGTAAATCGACAGCTCCTTGCCCCCAACGATGAACGACAATTCAACGAAGTCGCTTGATTGCCGCAGTTTTTCCCAAAGCTGCGAAATGGGCCGCTGCGGGGGGCGTTTTTTCTTTTTTTTCCAAAACATGAACAAACCCACGGACATCCCCTCGCTCTTCCGTTTACGGCATAGTCTTCCAATCGATAGATATTTTTATGCATCCCCCTTTCATCCTATTGATTCGACAAAATATTCTATATATTATTGAGAATAGACGAAAATGAAAAAAGGAGAATCGTCTATGAGCGAACTGACGAAACGGCGCCGGGCGAAACGGGCGTTGAAAAAAGTGACGGCAACGGCTGAAGCGTTGCGGCGGTCGATCGACCGAACGCGTCCGCTTGAAGAGCAGCTCGACCGCATCCGCGCCTTTTTAGACGAGCGGCTTGGCCATGATGAATATTTTGTTGTTGTCGATGAAAGCGGATACGGACTCGTCCATACGAACCGCCTCCGCGAGGGGCGGGTGTTTGCCGACCCCGTTGGGCTTGCCGCCGCCCGCACGAACGAGCCGCTCTTGCAAGTGTACGAGCGCGATACAGGCGAAGTGTTGATTGACGCCAGCTGCCCGCTTTGGACCGAACCGAGCGGAAGGCGCATCAACTTGCGGATGGGGCGGCTCATGCACCGCCCGTATTTGCAATGGATGGTCGCCAGCGTCGCCATCGCACCTGCATTGGTCGGGCTGGCCGCCTCCGCTGCCGGGGCGCCGCCCGTTTTCGCCGCGCTGTTCGCCGCAGCTGCCGGACTTGGGATCGGCGCCGCCTGGCATCGGGCCATTGCCGCCCAGCTTCGCCATTGGTACGGCGTCGCCCGCACTGTCTCCTCGGGTCAATTGCAGACAGAAGTGAAAACGACGGGAAAACGGGATGAATTTCATCAAATCGCCTACGAAATCAACAAAATGATTCTCGGCATCCGCACGATCATCGCCGA
Organism: Geobacillus jurassicus NBRC 107829; assembly: GCF_001544315.1. Taxonomy (GTDB): domain Bacteria; phylum Bacillota; class Bacilli; order Bacillales; family Anoxybacillaceae; genus Geobacillus; species Geobacillus jurassicus. The sequence goes on along the minus strand of NZ_BCQG01000006.1, from coordinate 40,953 downwards.
GCTCGGCAAAGCGGCCAAAACGGTGCATGATGTCAGCCATGAGCAACAGATGGAAATGCGCCGCCTCTCTGAATCATTTGACGAAATCGCCGCCGCCGTCGAAACGTTCCGCGAAGGAGCGAAACAACAAACGGCCGCCGTCGAGCAAGCCGATGACGTCATCCGGCAGATGGTGGAACGCGTGCAGATCATGCGAGCCGCCGTTGAACGCGTCGTAAGGCAAGCAAGCGACGCTTGGTCGTCGGCGGTGGAAGGCATCCGTCTCATTGATGAAACGAAAACAAACATGGACGCCATGCAACGCGGCATCAGCGAAACGACCGCCCTCATCGACAAAGCAGCCAATGAAGCGGCGCGCGCTCATGACATGATCGCCGCCATTCGCACGATCGCCAAACAAACGAACTTGCTCGCCCTAAACGCTTCGATCGAAGCGGCGCGGGCGGGTGAAGCGGGCCGCGGCTTTTCCATCGTCGCCCAAGAAGTGCGAAAACTCGCTGAAGATACAAACACATTCGCCGCTGAAATTTTCGCTTCGCTCGACGCCATGACGAACGCGCTCAAAGAAGCCGTGCAGGCCATACAAGGAAACGGCCGCCACGTCGAAAAAACAAAAGACTCGCTTTGGAAAACAGGAGAGACGTTCACATCGTTTCAAAGCATGTTCGCCCAGCTGAACGATTTGCTTCAGCAAAACGAAACGTACGTCAACGCCATCACCGCCGACGGCGAGCAGCTCGGCGGACTGATGGAAGATGTGCGCACCGTCGCGGCCGATTTTTCGAACATGGTGCAAGAAACGGCGGCTGGGCTTGAGCAACAAACGCTCGCCCTTCACCAACTAGCGCGAGAAGCAGACACGCTGGCTGCGGCAGCGCGCGATTTAGAAAAAATGATCACCCGCTTTCATTCATAAAGAAATAAAGCCCTTTCGTCCCCCTTCACCAAAGAAACATCGGGGAACGAAAGGGCTCGTTTACCGGCGCGGCAACTGCCGGCGCCAAAGAAGCCACAACAGCACAAGGCTCATATAACCGAACAGCGGATAGATGAACGACAGCAGCTCCCCGTAATGAAACGGACTGACCGCCGCAAACAGCAAAACGAGCAGCACGCCCAGCCATTTCCCGCTGATCGGCACCCAAACGCGCACTTGACGTACAAGCCCAAACATGCCGCCGATGACCGATGTAAAAATTTCTCCGTAAATGACGACAACATAAAACCAATACAATATAGCAAAAAACGTACGAACCACTTCCGCCATCGGAATATCATAATCATCCTTGTGTGGAAACGATAGCAGCACCATATGGTTCAACAGCAGCAAAAACGTCAGCACCATTCCACCTAACATCGCCCCGCGTCTCACCGCTCGCTCATCGGTCGCTTCGCGGGCGATGGGGACAAGCACCGCTTGGGCCATCGCTAAGTTAAACGCCGCATAGGAAAACGGCGACAACATCGCCTTTAGGGAATAGTCCGCCGCAGCCATGTCTGGGCGGCACAAGTCGCCAGCCATCATCGTTTTCATAAACGCAAGGCAACTAAACAGCATCATCATCGGCGCGACAAACACGTTGACGCCAAACAGCCCTTTGCGGTCAAACAGCATGATGACCAACGCCAGCCCAAGCGTCAACGCAACGCCCACTTGCCGCGGCCAGCCGATCTGCTCTTCAAACACCGCACCCGCCCCGGCGATCATCACCGCCGTCACCCCGGCGATCATCGCTGTCATCACGAGCGTCACAAACGGGCTCAACATTCTTCCGAACAAATAACGATTCAATTCATCATATGATGCGGCTCCAATACGGCGCGCCATCACCATCAGGCGCGCGCCGCCCCATGTGAACAAAACGCCGCTGACCGCCACCCCGATCGTCCCAGCCATTCCGTAGCGGGTAAAAAATTCAATAATTTCCCTGCCGGTCGCAAATCCCGCCCCAATCACCGTGCCAACGTAAACAGCGGCGATTTGCCAAGCCTCCGACCATTCCGTTTTCTTCTTCACTGCCTGCCCTCTCCTTCTTCTTGTCCGCTGCTTTACTTCCATATATATGTCCGCAGCGGACAAGAAAGACGAATAGGCAAAAAAAGGATGCCTCCCTCGGCATCCTTCATTACTGAGCAGTCACTTGTTCAACTTGATGTTCGTGCAATTGATCTGTTTCCACATGCACTTTCACCGAATACGTTCCTTCGTTGGCAAACGTCGCAACGGCCTCATATTCGCCGTTTCCTTTTTCATTCGCATCGATAAATTCATGCTTGTTGCCGGCCTGCCAAATCTCAAAACGAACCGTGGCGTTCGTAAACGGCTTCCCATCTTTGGTGAGGTGGACGGTCAATGCCGCCGGTTTTCCAGCTTCGAACGAACGGGACGACAGCGAAATGGCAACAGCGCCATGATGGTGTTCTTCAGCACTGCCTTGGGAGGTTTCGCGCGCACCGTCAGCCGTCGCCGCCTGTTCCGGATTGCCGGCGACAATATCTTTTTTCGGCATGTTATGCATGTCGCGCGCCGTTACATGGGCGACGACCGAATATGTTCCCGCTTCCGTAAACGTTTTTTCCACCGAATAGCGGCCATCGCCGTCATGCTTCGCTTCAAGCATTTCCCGCTCGCCATCTCCATGTTTCCATACTTCAAACTTGACTTCGCTTGCATCGTCCACTTTTTCACCGCCATACGTCACGACGCAGGCGAGCTTCGTCGGTTTGTTCAAATCGACATGGTCCGGAACGTCCATTTTCACGTCAAGCACGGCCGGCGTCTCGGCTTGCTTGTTGTGATTTGTACAAGCTGCCATGATCATCATCCCCAAAAACACAACAGAAAACGCGAAACCAACCTGTCTTCTCATCTTCACCTTTCTCCTTTTTCCTTCAAATTCATGATCATCGTCAGCACCAAAGACGGAGTCTTTTCCGCCTCTTTTTCTTTTTTTCACTTTATCATAGCTTTGCCGCACCTACATTAGTATTCACCATTTTTTCAAAAACATTTCATCGTTATCACAATTTTTTTGTACAAAACACTTGAAAGTCAAAAAAGGTCAAAGTATAATAAAGTCAGAAAGTCAAAGAAAGTCAAAGTCAAATTCTGAGTATGGAAAAGGGGGTATTCCTCATGCGCTGCCAAGCATGCCAACAACGTGAAGCAACGGTGTTTGTCAACTTGCAATGGAACGGTGAAAAACAACAGCTTCATCTTTGCCATGAATGCTATGAAAAACAAAAACAACAATTGTCGATTCCGATGATGAACTTTGGCTTTTCGCCGTTTTCGTTTGATGACTTCTTTACTAGCCACTTCGCAGCGGCCAACGCGGAGATGAGTTCGCCAGAAACGATGGCGAAACGCCCGCAAAGCCGCAATGGCGGATTTTTGGATCAATTCGGCCGCAACTTGACGCAAATGGCCAAAGCTGGCTTGATCGACCCAGTCATCGGCCGTGACAAAGAAATCGCGCGCGTCATTGAAATTTTAAACCGCCGCAACAAAAACAACCCGGTCTTAATCGGGGAACCGGGCGTCGGGAAAACGGCGATCGTCGAAGGGCTCGCGCTGAAAATCGCCGAAGGGAACGTGCCGGAAAAACTGTTAAACAAAGAAGTGTACTTGCTTGATGTCGCTTCGCTTGTCGCCAACACCGGCATCCGCGGCCAATTTGAAGAGCGGATGAAACGGCTCATCGCGGAACTGCAAGAGCGGAAAAACGTCATCTTGTTCATTGACGAAATCCATCTGCTCGTCGGCGCTGGCGCTGCCGAAGGGTCGATGGACGCCGGGAACATTTTGAAACCGGCGCTTGCCCGCGGGGAGCTGCAAGTCGTCGGGGCGACGACGCTGAAAGAATACCGGCAAATTGAAAAAGACGCGGCTCTTGAGCGCCGCTTCCAACCGGTCATCGTCCACGAGCCGACCGTGGAAGAAGCGATCGCCATCTTGAAAGGCATCCAGCCGAAATACGAGCAATTCCATCATGTCCGCTACACGGATGAAGCGATCGAAGCGTGCGTAAAACTCGCGCACCGCTACATCCAAGACCGCTTCCTCCCGGACAAGGCGATCGACTTGCTTGATGAAGCCGGCTCGAAAGCGAACTTGCGCCTCGGCCCGACTGACGAAAAACAATTGCAAGAGCGGCTGATGCAAATCGCGAAAGAAAAAGAACAAGCGGCGAAAGAGGAAAACTACGAGCTGGCGGCGAAACTGCGCGATGAAGAGCTGAAGCTCGAAAAACAACTTGAACAAGGCGTGAACGAAGAACGCCCGACGATTGACGTCGCCGACATCGAGCAAATCATTGCTGAAAAAACCGGCATCCCGGTCGGCAAACTGCAAGCGGATGAAAAAGAAAAAATGAAACATCTCGAAGAAAACTTGGCGAAAAAAGTGATCGGCCAAGCGGAAGCGGTGAAAAAAGTCGCCAAGGCGATCCGCCGCAGCCGCGCCGGCTTGAAAGCGAAACATCGCCCGATCGGTTCGTTTCTGTTCGTCGGTCCGACCGGCGTCGGGAAAACGGAGCTCGCCAAAACGCTCGCTGAGGAGCTGTTTGGCACAAAAGACGCCATGATTCGCCTCGATATGAGCGAATACATGGAGAAACATTCGGTCTCGAAGCTGATCGGTTCACCGCCGGGCTATGTCGGCTTTGAAGAAGCCGGCCAACTCACCGAAAAAGTGCGCCGCAATCCGTACAGCATCATCTTGCTTGACGAGATTGAAAAAGCGCACCCGGATGTGCAGCACATCTTCCTGCAAATTTTGGAAGACGGCCGCTTGACCGACAGCCAAGGCCGCACCGTCAGCTTCAAAGACACCGTCATCATCGCGACAAGCAACGCCGGCGTGACCGACAAAAAAATCACCGTCGGCTTTGAAAAAGAAGCAAGTGGGCAAACGAGCGTCCTTGACTCGCTCGGCGCCTACTTCAAGCCGGAGTTCTTGAACCGCTTCGATGCCATCATTGAGTTCAAGCCGCTCGAAAAAGAGCACTTGCTCGAAATTGTCGACTTGATGCTCGCCGACGTCAAAGCGGCGATGCGCGAACAAGGCATTGAACTCGAAGTGACGGAAGCGGCGAAAGAAAAGCTGGCCGAACTCGGCTACCATCCGGCCTTTGGCGCCCGCCCGCTCCGCCGCGTCATCCAAGAGCATGTCGAAGACAACATCGCCGACTGCCTGCTTGACGCAAGCAGTCCCGTGCGCGCGATCCGCATCGATATCGAAGAAGACGCCATTGTGGCGAAAATCGAATCATAACTTACAACAGAGGATCCGCCGAACATCCATCTTGCTTTCGGCGGATCTTTCTTTACAGACGGTGTATCAAACCGATTTTTCATCTCGATTCCGTCAAGCACACTTTTAGTGGGGAGTTGAATATTTTGTAAAATATTTTTTTTTGAAATATTATTGACACCCTTTTTTTTTGCTAAAAATAAGTTATAAATTCTAAATTTTAGGAGGGGTTGCGATGTTGAAAAGAAAGATGATTCAAACCATTAGTCCGATTCTTTTGACCGGATTGCTTTCTTTTACTCCATTTAATAAGACAGAAGCCGAGATCAATCCGACCTATATTCCTTATGATGGATATGAATACGTTCACAGCACAGATACAAAAGGGCTGACCATTTATTGGACTCATACTCATGTCAACAACAAATCGACTACTGACACCGTTTCCCACACAGTCAAGAGAGAAGCATATGCAACCGCCACGGTTTCTTCGTCGTCTACATTTAATGAGATGATCCTAGCAGTAGGAATTAGTACGGAAGTAAGTTTAGGAGCACGGGTGGAAAAAACAACAACTGTTACTTGGACGATCCCTCCTTATTCCACCTATACCCTTCGATATGGAAGCCGTTGGGTGAAAGCGACCGGTAAAGAAAATTACTACAGCAGAGGAACTCTCATCAGCTCGAAAACCGTCAGCGGACAATGGACATATGAGGGATATTCCGACAGCATTAAACAAAACTAAACGTTCGTGAATGGTGATTGTATGAGCAAAAAATTTTTCTATCCCCTTTTCATCTGCTTCCTCTTGCTGGCGGCGTGCGAACGCGGACACGACCCCGCCCCTGTTGCGCCGCGCCCGGTGGAGAAAGCGAAGCAGGAACATGAAAAAGCGGAGAAGGAACACAAGCCGTTATCGTTGGAACAGAAATTTCTCCCTCCGCATTTTCTAGTCAATCAATTTGTTGCGAAGGCGACAAGCCGATCGATCCAGCTGACGATTCATTACACCATCTCAGAACAGCTGTACCGTTTGCTTGAACAGTATCGAGATTACTATTTCGTCATTCAATATCCAGAGGAACTCTCTCGTTTGACTCACGTTGACCACTCCAATGCGGTCAAAGGCCCTTTGCCGGCAAACGGACGGCTGTCGTATGTCATCACGATTTCTTCCACATGGAAAAACGATGTACCAAAGAATTTGATCGATCAAATCAATCAAGGAACATTGCGATACAATCTCCTAATTCTGGACAAAGAACGATTCCCTGTGCATATTTTCAACGATGTTCAATGGTATCAATCGTTTGATCCGAATCAGGGATCGAATATCACTTCCGAAGATGGCAATGCAAAAAGATGATGATCCATCGAAACCATTCATATCGATTGGACAAACGAAAATATTCATCCGCCAAACACCGTTTCTTGCCAAATAGCGTTTGAGGGGAAATTAGTCAATCAGATGCGGTACTTCTATCATTCAAGGGGGGCGTGTCATCGCCTTCCCTTTTCTTTTTCCCGCTTTTCGCCAAGAACAAGAAGATTTTGCTATAATGGAGAAAAACACAAGGGGGTACCGCGATTGCCAAACCAAATGGAGACGGTCATCATTCAGACCCTCCGCCCGGTTCTTGACCCGTTCGTCATTTATCTATTCGGTTCAGCCGCCCGCGGGGCGCTGCGCCCAGACAGTGATGTCGATATCGCCTTTATGAGCGACAGCGAACCGTGTGATCCGTATGAGTTGTTTCTGCTCGCAGGGCAGTTGGCTGACAAGCTGGGGCGCGACGTTGATCTTGTCGATTTGCGCCAGGCAAGCACGGTGTTTCAAGCGCAAGTCGTCTCGAGCGGAAAAGTGATTGATTGCCGCGACGAGCGGAAACGGGCTGAGTTCGAAATGAAAACATTGAAAATGTATGTGAAGCTAAACGAAGAGAGAGCGCCGGTGTTAAAACAAATTGCTGAAAGCGGGACCATATATGAAAAGTGATGTCATTTTAAACAAGATAAGCGTGATCGAACGCTGCTTGAAACGAATTCGTGAAGAATATAACGGCGATCCAAAAAATTTACAAAATTACACAAAACAAGATTCGATCGTTCTTAATTTGCAGCGGGCGTGCGAGGCCTGCATCGATTTGGCCATGCATATCGTTGCCGAGCAAAAATTCGGACTGCCGCAGCATAGCCGCGATGCGTTCGCTTTCCTCGAAGAACATGGGGTCATCTCCCCTTCCGTAAGCAAAAAGATGAAGGCGATGGTCGGATTCCGCAACATCGCCGTTCACGGCTACCAACAACTGAACCTTGGCATCTTGCAAGCCATCGTCGAACAACATCTTGATGATTTCAAACAGTTTGCAGAAGCCATCCTCCGTTATGCGGAGGAAAACAGCTAGGCCGGCTCCCGCGCGGAAGCCGGCCGGTTAGCGCCGCAAACCGTTCATCAGCACGCGGATCGTCCGTTCCATTTCCGCCTCATCGTCCCAATTGTGGTCAAGCAAGAGGAGAAAACGAGCGGCCAAAAAGCCGGCGAGCGACGTGATCGTCAAGCGGATGACGGAATCGACCGGCAGCTCGGCCAACTCCCCTTTTTCTTGAAAATGGCGGACAATGCGGGCAAATTTTGGATACACGTGCTCTGTAAACACGCCTTGCAAACATTGCTTAATCTCAGAATGAAACGCCACTTCCTGCCAAAGCACGCGAATCGCCGGCAAATACTTTTTCACAAACGCATAGCGGTTGGCGAGCACCGCGCGTAAAAACTGTTCATACGTCTCATATTCGTTGTCAAACACTTCGCGGACAAATTCTTTCGCCAAAAACGGAGCGACGGACTTAAACAATGTCGGCGTGACGATGGCCAACAACAAGTCCTTTTTTGTCTTGTAATGGCGGAAGATTGTGCCTTCCGCCACCCCAGCTTTTTTGGCGATTTCGCTCGTCGAGGTCGCCGCATAGCCTTTCTCGGCAAACATTTCCACTGCCGCTTCCAAAATTTTCAGCTGTTTTTCGCTGAACTGCTCTTCCTTGCCGCCCATTTGCAGCAATTCTTGAATCCACGGATATTCGCTCATCGCTCTACTCCTTACAGCTTGCGGTATTTTTTCAGCGCTACTACATTTAGTACCATAAACAGCAACGTAAAGCCAAGCAGTACGTACACATCAACAGCAATGGCGCTAAAACCTTTTCCGCGCACCATAATATCCCGCAGCGCGTCCGCCCCGTAGGTGAGCGGCATGATGACGCTCAGCGAGCGAAGCCATTCTTCCATCGTATCGAGATTGAACAAGCCGGAGAAAAACACTTGCGGCACGACGACAAGCGGGATAAACTGCATCATTTGCAGCTCGTTGTTGGCGAACGCCGACAGCAGCATCCCAAGCGCCAGCGCCGTCATCGCCAGCAAAAACGTAATGAGCAGCACATACCCGAACGACCCTTCCATCATCATATCCAGCCCATCAATAGCAAACCACGAAATTAAGCTCGCTTGAATCGTGGTAAACAATCCGAACCCGATCATATAGCCAGCGACCATTTCCCAGCGCCGCAGCGGCGTCGCCATCAGCCGCTCAAGCGTCCCGTTCGTCCGCTCGCGCAAAAAGGACACTCCGGCGATCAGAAAGACGAAAAAGAAGACGAAAAAGCCGATCAACACGGGGCCGAAATAATCGAATGACGCCATGTCGCTTGACCCGTGCCAATACGTGGTTTTCAGCTGAAACGGAGGTTTTGGCGCCATAGACTGAAACGCCTGTTGCACCGCGGCCATCACCGCCTGATTGGCGGTCGGATCGCTTCCTTCGAGCGTGACGTGCGGAGCGCTTCCGTTCATTTCGAGCCACGCGTCAATGTCCTGATCGTCCAACTGCTCCCGCGCCTGTTGTTCCGACAGCTCTTTCACCTTCGCTCCCGCTTCTTTCAACTTGTCGACAACCATATCAGGCACGTGTTCGCTGACGGCAATGGCCGGTTTGTATTGTTCTCCATTAAACACCAAATCCATTAACAACAAGATGAACATCGGCGCGACAATCATAAGCGCCAGCGTGCGTTTGTCGCGGAAAAACTGGCGGATGATGCGGACGACAATCGCCATCACTCTCATCGGCGAGCACCTCCAAACGTCAAAAACGCTTGCTCAATCGTTTCCGCGCCTGCTTTTTGTTTCAGTTCATCCGGACGGCCGACGGCGATCAAACGGCCTTCGCGGATCATGCCGAGCCGTCCGCACTTTTCCGCTTCATCCATCACGTGAGTCGTGACGACAATGGTTGTGCCGCGCTGGCGAATCCGCTCAAGCTCCGCCCAAATCGATTGGCGCAGCACCGGATCGATGCCGACCGTCGGCTCATCCAAAATGAGCACGTCCGGTTCATGAAGCAAGGCGATCGCCAGCGACAGCCGCCGTTTCATCCCGCCTGAATATTGGTGCACCGGCTTTTTCCGGTCGTCTGTCAAGTTGACAAGCGCCAGCATGTCATCGATCCGCTCTTTTTGTTTTTTCCCTCGCAATCCGTAGATGGAAGCAAAAAATTGCATGTTCTCCAGCGCGGTCAATTCTCCGTACAGGGCATCCGACTGGGCCATAAAGCCGATCCGCTTCATGGCGCCAAGATTGGGCATGTTTGCGCCCAGCACGCGAATCGTTCCTTCACTCGCTTGATCAATGCCGGCGATCATGCGCACCAACGTCGTCTTGCCCGCCCCCGACGGGCCGAGCAGGCCGAAAATTTCTCCCGCGCGGACATCCAACGACACATCGTCGATGACCACTTTTTTTCCAAACCGCTTGGAAACACGCTCGACTTGAATAGGTGGATGAACGCTCATACACCTCTCCTCCTTTTCGAAACAAAATAGTGAGTAATCACTCACAAAAAGTATAAAACAGGACAAATGTGTTTGTAAAGTGAGTAATCACTCGCAAAATGAATGTTGGAGGCTGCCGAACTGTCGGCAGCCCTCTACTTGTTCATCGTTTGCATGTCTTGCCAGCCGTAGCAACACTCCCACAACGCTTTTCCGCCGATTTCCACCCTTTCCTCGGCCACTTTTTCACCGCCAAGCCGTTCATAAAAACCACGTGACGGGTTGTCGGCAAGCACCCAGACGGCCAGCGAATGAATGCCTTTTTGCACCAAATCGCGGGTCAACGCTTGAACGAGTTGCCGGCCGAGCCCTTTTCCTTGCGCCTCCTTACGCACATAAATCGCATACAGCTCTCCGGCATATTGTGCCGCTGGACCGTCGGCTGCCCGATTTCGTCCACCGGAGGCAAATCCAACAACACGCCCGTTTTCCTCGGCGACAAACACGGAATGATCCGATTGGCGGAGCACCTTCTCCCATAACGTTTGTTTTTCTTCCACTGTCAACGTCTCCAAGTACGCGTCCGGCACGATGCCGCTGTATGTCGTCTTCCAACTTTCGACGTGGACCGAGGCGATGGCCGGTGCATCGGCCCATGTGGCTTTACGGATCATCGTTTTCCCCCTTTGCCCTAGTTCAGCAGAAGTTTCCAAAATAAAGAAAGGCAAGGCGGTGCCGTTCCCGCCCGCCTTTTTTGCTTCTTTTTACAAAGCTTCGTCATCGACGCTATCCAGCCATCGTTCGATATGGCCGACGACCGAAGCGACCGCCCCATCGGCAAACGGCGACAGAAGGTTGGCGCTTTTGACAAGCTCGGTGAACGGCCGGCTGCCGCCCAATCGGCAAAGCGCCACATAGTCACGCCACGCCGCAGCCCGGTCGTCTTGCGCCCGCTTCCAAAACTGGAACGCGCACACTTGCGCAAGGGTGTAGTCGATGTAATAAAACGGGTCGGTGTAAATGTGTCCTTGCCGCTGCCAAAACCCGCCGCGCTCAAGGTAGTCATGGCCGGCGTAGTCTCTTGTCGGCAAATACGCTTTTTCGATGCTGCGCCAGACACTCTTCCGCTCCGCTGGCGTCATATCCGGGTTCTCGTAGACAGCGTGCTGAAATTCATCGACCGCAACGCCGTACGGCAAAAACAAAAGCGCGTCGCTCAAATGGGCGAACCGGTATTTGTCGGCGTCTTCGGCGAAAAAGAGATCCATCCACGGCCATGTGAAAAACTCCATGCTCATTGAATGGATTTCACACGCCTCAAGCGTCGGCCAGTTGTATTCCGGAATGTCGTAATGACGGCTTTCATACACTTGGAACGCATGCCCGGCTTCGTGAGTAAGCACGTCAATATCGCCCGACGTCCCGGTGAAGTTCGAGAAAATAAACGGCGCCTTGTAATCATCGATATATGTACAGTAGCCGCCGCCCGCCTTTCCTTTTTTCGCGACGAGATCCATCAGTTCATGTTCGACCATATAGCGGAAAAACTCGCCTGTTTCCGGCGACAGCTCTTCATACATGCGTCGGCCGTTTTCAACGATCCAATCAGCGTCTCCCTTTGGTGCCGGGTTGCCGGTTGGAAACATAAACGGTTCGTCGTAATAGTAGAGCTTCTCGACCTTGATGCGCTGCCGCTGGCGTTCGCGCAGCTTTGACGCGAGCGGGACGATGTGCGTTTTTACCTGCTGGCGATAGCCTGCAACCATGTCGGCATTGTAATCGGTCCGTCCTAAACGGGCATAGCCGAGCTCAACAAAGTTTTTGAACCCAAGCTTCCGGGCGATCGCCGTGCGGACGCGGACAAGCTCGTCATACAATTCATCGAGTTCTTTTTCATGATCGGTGAAAAATGAAAACCGCGCTTCGTTCGCCCGTTGGCGCATCGCGCGATCTGGCGACTCGACAAACGGCTGCAACTGGGCGAGCGTCCGCTCTTCGCCTTCAAACATGATTTTTGCCGACGCAATGAGCTTCGTGTATTCGCTTGAGAGTTTGTTTTCTTGTTGCAAGTCCTTGACAATCGCCGGCGCGTACGTTTTCAATTGCGTTTCCGCCAAGGCAAACAACTGTTTTCCCCACGCTTGCTCAAGCTCACTGCGAAACGGCGAAGCGACGAGCGCGCGGTAATAATCGTTGACCAGTCCTTTTACGACCGGTTCAGTTTCATCAAAAAAGTCTTGCTCTTTTTTATAAAATTCATCGTTCGTATCGATCGTATGGCGGATATGGCAAAGGTTCGCCATCGTGCTGTAGCGGCGGCGCAGCTCATTAATTTGTTTCATCGCCTCGTGCTGCCCGGCGGCGTTTCCCGCGCGGCGGAACGCATCGAGCGCTTCTTGAAACGATGCCTGCAATTGATTGATGTCCGGCCGCTCGTAACGAAACTCGGAAAATTTCATGTTCCTCCCCTTCTTTCCTATATGATGTTTTCATGGATGACGGAAGTCCTTTCCTTTCTTTGACCTGCCAATTGTATATTCGTCATAATAAAAAAATATCCTTCTTTATCCAACTTCCAAAATATATTTCCATTTTATTTCATGAAATCAATACGAAGCAACGATCGTATATGTTAGTCAGTGAAACGCAGGAGAGGCATTTATCGCACATTTTTGCCAAACTGCACGTATTGTCTCAGATCAAATCCATTAAAAATCCCAATTAATTTGAACTGGTCAAATTCCTTCCAACAAAAAGATATTGACGCTTTTTGTCGAATCGAGTAAGATATTGTCGGCAACAACATATCCCCTCTCCACTTCAATGGGATAGAGGTTGCGGTGAAGAAGAGTAGCGCTGCCGAGGCTCGGAGCAGCCCGTGACGCAGCGTGAAAGGGTTCACCGCCGAAGTTTGCGGCGCGCTCCGGCGGCGCAAGCTGGGCCTGCGGTCGAATAGGCGCAGGACTGCCATCGCTGAGGCGATGGAGCGCTATCGCCATTCAGTTGGATGCGAATGTGTGATGCACCCGCTGAAGAGGCATGGGTGCTTCTTTATTTTTTCTTACATTCAAGGAAGGAGCGTTTTCATCTTGGAGAATCACCGGAAACTTGGAATTTGGGTATTAACGGCGCTCGTCGTTGGGAATATGGTTGGATCCGGCATCTTTATGCTGCCGCGCTCGTTGGTGGAGGCAGCAAGCCCGCTCGGCGTCATGCTCGCCTGGCTGTTGACCGGGGCTGGCGTCTTGATGACGGCGCTTGTGTTCGGCAACCTAGCGATCCGCAAGCCAAACTTAAGCGGCGGGCCGCAAATTTATGCGAAAGAGCTGTTCCCGAAAGGCTCCAACTTATCTATTTTATCTGGCTTTATGTCGTCATGGGGCTATTGGGTCGGCAACTTCGCCGGCAACGTCGCCATTATCACAACATTTGCCAGCTATTTGTCGACATTTTTCCCGGTGTTGACAAGCGAGAAAACAGTGCTTGAGATCGACTCGTTCGCCTTGAAACTCGGGAATTTGCTTACGTTTCTCGTCTGCACGGCACTCCTGTGGGGGATGCATATCATCATTTTGCGCGGTGTGGAAGACGCAGGAAAGCTGAATTTTGTTGCTACTGCAGCCAAAGTGCTTGGCTTTTTCTTGTTTATCGTCATCGCACTGTTTGCGTTTGACAAAGCCGTCATCGGCCCGCTCGATGCCCCACGCTATGATGGGGACGGGCAGCCGATCGGTTTGCTTGGGCAACTCAACAACGCCGCCTTGTCAACGCTATGGGCGTTTGTCGGAGTCGAATCGGCGATGGTGTTCGCTTCCCGCGCGCGCAAACAAGCGGACGTAAAACGGGCGACGATCGCCGGCCTGCTCATCGCCTTAGCCATTTACATCGGCATCAGCTTTTTAGTCATGGGCGTCTTGCCGCAACGCGAACTGATTCAATCGGAAAAACCGCTTGTGGACGCGATTGTCGCTATCGTCGGCCCGGCGGGCGGCTATGTGCTCGCTGCTCTCGGACTCATCAGCCTGCTCGGCTCAACGCTCGGCTGGATTTTGTTGAGCGCGGAAGTGCCGTACCAGGCAGCCAAACAAGGGCTGTTTCTGCCGGCCTTTTTGAAGGAAAACAAAAAACGCGTGCCGAGCTTCTCGCTCACGTTGTCGAACGCCTTGGCGCAATTGTTCATTTTCTCGACCATTTCCAACTCCATGGCCGCGGCGTTTGACTTCGTCATTTACATTGCCACGCTCGCCTACCTTGTCCCGTATTTGATCGCTTCCGTCTTTCAGCTGAAGCTGGCGCTGACGGGAGAGACGTATGCGGCAGGGCGCGGGCGGCTCGCGGACGGCATCATCGCCGCGCTGGCGACCATCTATTCCGTCTGGGTCGTCATTGCCGGGACGGCGGATATGAAAACGTTCCTGCTCGGCGTTGCCTTGCTGGCAAGCGGCGTGATCTTCTACCCGCAGGTGAAAAAAGCGGCGCAGCAGGCAAATGAAAAACAAAAACTGTCGGCATAGCTAAAAAACGGACGCCTATCGTTTGGGCGTTCGTTTTTTTCTGTTTTGGGGCAGGATCTTTTCTTTCGTAAGACGAAATATACAATGTAGTTCCATTTTACTTAAAAGAAAGAGGGGGCCCACTGATGAACAACAACGAACACCCGACGAAACGCCGCGGCATGACGGCGGAAGATTTGCTTCGCCTCCGCTCGGTGCGCGACCCGCACTACGCCCCGGACGGAACACGCGTCGTGTTTGTGGAAAAATCGATCGACGAGGAAAAACAATACCGTTCCCATCTATATATGTGGACGGAAGACGGCGCCATCCGTCCATGGACGTTCGGGCGCTGGCGCGACACGAAGCCGCGCTTTTCCCCGAACGGCGAAACGATCGCCTTTTTGTCCGACCGCTCTGGGCGCACGCAGCTTTGGCTGTTGCCTGCCAATGGGGGCGAAGCGCGCCAGCTGACGTTTTTCAAAAACGGCGTGCGCGATTACGTTTGGTCGCCGGACGGATCGTTTCTCGTCGCCCTAACGACGCTTGGCGATGATGAAACGATTGAAGACCGCGAAGAGCCGGAAAAAGCAGAAGTGAAGCGAGCCGACCTGAAACCGCGCGTTGTGGAGCGGCTGTATTACAAGTCGGACGCCTCCGGCTTTCTGGACGGCAAACGGGCGGTGCTCGCGCGCATCGATGCGCTGTCGGGAAAAATCGAAGCGTTGACGGGCCGCGAGGAGGAAATCGGTTCGTTTGCGATGTCGCTCGATGGACGGACGCTTGCCTTTGTCGCCAACCGAAACGAGGATCCGGACACAACCTTTACCCGCGACATTGTGTTGCTTGATCTCGAGTCGAAGGCGGAAACGAATTTGACGGACGGATGCGGCACCTTCGCCTCGCTCGCCTGGTCGCCGGACGGAACGAAGCTTGCCGCCGTCGGCCATGACTTCGCCTATCTTGGTGCAACCCTTCACCGTCTGTACGTTTTTGAGCCGGAGCGCGGAACGAAGCGGGTGCTGACCGCCGATTGGGACGTCCATCTTGGCGATGCCATGGTCGGCGACATGCATGCTGATGCGAAAGGCCCGGGCCTGATTTGGGCGGGCGACGGGAGCGGCTTGTATGTCACCGCCTCGGAGCGTGGACGCGTCAACGTGTATTTCGTCCCACTTGACGGCCCAGCCGTCCCAGTGGTCGAAGGTGATTTCCATCTATACGGATTCACCGTCCATCCGAATGGACGACAAGCTGTCGCCGCCATCAGCTCGCCTACGTCCGTTGGCGATTTATATGCGGTCTCGCTTGCAGATGGAACGAAAACACGGCTTACGCGTGCCAATGAAGCGCTCGAAAACGAAGCTGTGTTCGCTGACGCCAAACCGTTTACGTATCAATCAACGGATGGTTGGGAGATTCAAGGTTGGATCATGAAACCGCCCGAGCTTGGCGAAGGGGAAAAGGCGCCGCTTGTCGTCGAAATTCACGGCGGTCCGCATGCGATGTACGGGTTTACATTTTTCCATGAATTGCAGCTGCTTGCCTCGCGCGGCTATGCCGTGCTGTTTACGAATCCGCGCGGCAGCCATGGATATGGCCAGCGGTTCGTCAATGCCGTGCGCGGCGATTACGGCGGGATGGATTATGAAGACATTATGGCTGGCGTCAATGCCGCGCTCAACCGGTTCGATTTTATTGACAAAGAGCGGCTTGGCGTCACTGGCGGCAGCTACGGCGGATTTATGACGAACTGGATCGTCGGGCATACGGACCGCTTCAAGGCGGCTGTCACCCAACGCTCCATTTCCAACTGGCTCAGCTTCGCCGGAGTGAGTGACATCGGCTACTTTTTCACGAAATGGGAAATCGGCTGCGACGTCTGGGAAGACGCTGAACGGCTTTGGCATCATTCGCCGCTCAAATACGTCCAAAACATGCGCACACCGCTCTTAATCTTGCACAGCGAGCACGATTACCGCTGCCCGATTGAGCAGGCGGAACAGCTGTTTGTCGCTTTAAAGCGGCTCGGACGGAACACGAAACTCGTCCGCTTTCCGGACGCCAACCACGACTTGTCGCGCACCGGCAACCCTGCTCTTCGGCTTGAGCGTCTTCGCCATATCGTCGACTGGTTTGACCGCTATTTGAAAGGAGCATCGCATTAATCCGAAAGGAGAAACACCATGCACGCACTCGTCATCGGTGGGACAGGCATGTTGGCTGATGTGTCGCTTTGGCTTGTGCGGGAAGGATATCATGTGTCCGTCATCGCCCGCCGCCGCGCACGGATGAAGCAGCTCATCGACCGCACTGGACAGATGGCATCCATCACCCCGCTTCTTGTCGATTATCGCGATCAAAAAACGCTATGTTCTTTGATTTGCCAAACGATCAGAAAAAATGGAACATTTGATCTGATCATCGCGTGGGTGCATACGGATGGAAAGCAGGCGTTGCCCACTGTCATCGAAAAAAATAGCGGACATCCCGGCCCTTGGCGGCTGTTTCACGTGCTTGGCAGCCGCGCCGATCCAACCGAGATGAAACAGAAACTCTGTTTGCCTGCCGCTTGCCTGTACCGGCAAGTTCAGCTCGGCTTTGTTGTGGAAGAACGTAGTTCGCGCTGGCTCACCCATCAAGAAATCAGCGGCGGCGTCATGGACGCCATTCGGCGCGATGCACCGTTTCATCTTGTCGGCACACTAGAGCCATCCAAGAAACGACCGCGTTAACGGGAAGCGCCCTCTCGGGACGAACGAGAGGGCGCATTGTCTCCCATTGCTGCGGATGACTTCACGACGGAAGCAGTTCGACATAATCGCCGGTTTTCAAGCCAGCCGCGTTCGCTTCATCCGTGTCAATGTGCATATCTAACGCAAAATCTTCGCTGACGCGGACAATGACTTCATCGAAAATGAGCGCCCGTTCCCCTTTCGTTTTCACTTTCACCACCTGTTTATCGCGGACGCCGAACGTCTCGGCATCTTTTGGCGTCATATGAATGTGCCGCTTGGCAATGATCACCCCTTTGTCCACGGTCACCGTCCCCTTCGGCCCATGGATGGTGATGCCCGGCGTCCCGTCAATGTCGCCGGATAAGCGGACAGGCGGCGCGACGCCGAGCTTGAAGCTGTCGGTTTTCGAAATCTCAAGCTGAGTAAGCGAACGGACCGGGCCGAGGACGCGGACGTTTTCAATTTTCCCTTTCGGTCCTTCGACCGTCACCGTTTCCTTGGCGGCAAACTGCCCGGGCTGTGACAGCGGCTTGAGCACCGCCAGCTCGGCACCTTCGCCGAACAGCACGGCCATATGTTCTTTCGATAAATGAATGTGGCGGTTGGACACCCCGACAGGGATCATCATAGCGATCTCTCCTTCTTTACGGTATTGTGTTCTTTTATAACGTATCCAAATGCGGCCAAAATTAAGAGACTGACTAATCGTCAGTCTCCGTTGTTACAGGCATGTTTCGCTCCATACCCCAATTTTTTCAGCAAGGCGATCGCCTGTTCTTTTTCTTCCACCGTCAGCGCCGAAACCGTTTCGTGAATTTTTTCTGCGTGTTCAGGGAAGACGCGTTCAATAAATTGCCGCCCTTCATCGGTGATTGAGGCGTACGTGACGCGCCGGTCTTTTTCACAGGCGCGGCGGATGATCAGCCCCTTGCTTTCAAGCTTGTCGATGACATAGGTGATGCTTCCGCTGGCGAGCAAAATTTTTTCCCCGATTTGCTGGAGCGGCTGATCACCTTTATGGTATAACAATTCTAACACCGCAAATTCGGTCGGGTTGACTCCGAACGAGTGAATCGATTTGTTCACTTGATCGCTGACGGCGCGATACGCCCGCGACAAGACAATAAATAATTTCAACGATTGGGCGAGTTCCTGCTTTTTTTGTTCCATGACATCCAACCCTTTTCCATTTTTGACCGTTTCTTACTTGCATTATACTTGAGCGGGGAACGGACAGGCAACCGTTTTAGTTGGCCGCTGCTTATTTTTCTCGCCAATGTCTTTCTGTTTCGCTATCATAATTTATTATACAGCTGGCGCTTGGGCGATTGTCACATTTGCCCAAAACAATCATATGAAAAAATAAAAGATCGTAAGGGGGGAATTCGATGAGTGAGGTGTTGATCGGCAGCGTGTTGTCTGCACTATCAACCGGGCTTGGCGCCGTGCCGATTTTGTTTATGGCTAAATCGCTCACCCACCAATGGCGGGACGTGCTGCTGGCATTTTCCGCCGGCATTATGATGGCCGCCTCGATGGAAAGCCTCATCCCCGAAGCGCTGCGGTCCGGTGGCTTTTGGGCGCTTGTAATCGGGCTGGCGGCGGGGGTGCTCGTGTTAACGCTGCTTGAGATGACCGTTCCCCATATCGACTTGGAGCATACGAAAAGCGGCTTGCAATTTGATGAAAAAGCGATGCTCATCATTGCCGCCATCGCCTTGCACAATTTGCCTGAAGGGCTGTCGGTCGGGGTAAGCTACGCCTCGGACAGCGCTTCGCAAATCGGCAATTTGATCGCCTTGGCCATCGGTTTGCAAAATGCGCCGGAAGGATTTTTAGTCGCCTTGTTTTTAGTCAATCAACAAATTGGCCGCTTCCAAGCGTTTTTCATCGCCACCTTGACTGGAGCGGTGGAAATCGTCACATCCCTTCTCGGTTTTTATTTAACCTCCCTCTTTCGCGGTTTAGTTCCATACGGATTAGCATTCGCCGCCGGGGCGATGCTGTTTATCATTTACAAAGAGCTCATTCCGGAAAGCCACGGCGACGGAAATGAACGGACATCGACATATGCATTCATCGTTGGGATTTTGTTTATGATTTTTTTAACACAATCGTTTTAATGGAAACACCCCGCCGCCTGTATATGGCAGCGGGGCGTTCTTGTTATTGGACGGCTTCCTCTTTTTCTTCATACGGATGGGCGACCCAGCCGGACGGGTCGATGAACAGGCGGACGGCTACGACTTGGCGGTCGTCCATGAGCGTAAAATAGTGCGGATTCCCTTCCGGCACGGAAATGACATCGCCGGCTTCCAGCTCGACGTCAAAATAGCCGGTCTCTTTGTCGCCTTTGATGATGAAAATGCCATGGCCGGCCGTAATGGCGCGCACTTCGTCTTCCGTATGGATGTGCACTTGTTCAAATTTTTTCAGCAGTTCATCCAAGTTCGGCGTCGCGTCGGACAGAGCGACGATATCCCACGTTTTGTAGCCGCGGCGCGCCGCCAAATCTTCAATTTCATCTTTGAACGCCGCTAAAATTTCATTTTTTTCTTCATCCGTGAGTACGTATTTGTCACGCAAATGCTCCGGCAGTTTGGCAATGTCCCAATGCTCGTACAAGACGCCTTGGCTGTTTAAAAAGGCGCGCACATTCTCCTCTCCTGTAATCACTTCACCTGTTTTTCTCACTTTGATGACGGCCATGTCAAAATCCCCCTTCTAAAAGATGTATATTAGCCAACCGGCAGGCCGGCCCGTTGCAGCAGCAGCCGCTTCACCTGCCAGCGGAACAAAAACTCCCACGCTTCCAAATGTTTTTTCGCTTCAAACGCCGTTCGTCCCCAGACGGTAATACCGTGGTTGTGGATCAACACGGCGCCCGCATCGCCATGAATATATGTCGAAAACTGTTGAGCCAACGTCGGGATGTCGGCGTAATTGTAAATGATCGGAATGCGCACTTCGGCATTTTCCTCCCAAATGCCGAACGCCTTAATGATTTCTTGTCCGGAAAAGACCGCCTCTCCGTTGGCTGCGTACACATCGGAAATGATGTTGTTGTCGACCGTGTGAACATGCAAGACGCAACCAGCGTTTGTGCGATTGTAAATTTCCACATGCAGCAGCGTCTCCGCTGATGGCTTTAAATGTGTTTTCTCCGCTGGTCGGCCGGCGGCGTCAACGAGCAAGAAGTCCTCATCCGTTTGCTTCCGCTTATCCTTGCCGCTTGCCGTCACCAAAAACGTCAGCGGATCGTCCGTCACTTTAATCGACAGATTGCCGCTTGTCGCGAAAAACCAGTCGCGGGCGGCGAGTTCGGCTTTCACTTCCGCAAGCTCGTTCCACTTTTTCACGACGATGCTCATACGATCACCGTTACAGAAAACTTACAAGACTTTATAAGAAACTTATAAAAGTCTATGTTTCCTTCCTTGTTCATCGCGCCCGATTTCGCGAAAAGCTACTCTCGTTTGCTTGGCGCTCCGAAGGCTTCACTTCCCCACTAACGTATGGGTACATGTTGTGCTTTACTTGGCATAGTTTTTCAAGTTGATGCTCGCGTTGAGGTCGCGATCCATTTCTATCCCGCAAGCTTCACAGCGGTACGTTCGTTCGGATAGAGAAAACTTCTCTTTTACATGACCGCAACGGCTGCACATTTTGCTTGACGGATAAAAACGATCCGCCACGATCAACTCGATACTATGCCATGCACATTTGTACGTCATTTGCCGCTTGAACTCGTGGAATGTTTGTTGTTGAATCGCTTTCGATAGCTTCCGATTTTTTAACATGCCGTTTGTGTTCAAGTCTTCCATCACGACATACGCTGGCTTGGTTTTCACCAACGTCGTTGTGATGTGGTGGGTATAGTTTAGCTGGGTATTTTTTAGCCTTCGGCGTTTTTTCAAAACAAGGAATTCTAGTTTCTTGATGTTTTCCGTTTTTCTGTAACGGAATTCACCTCCTTCTGTTTGGATTTTGTTCATTTCATATTTTCTCGATATTTTTCTTTGCATTCGTTTGATTTGTTTTTCGAGCATTTTCACTTGAGGCATGTGATGGATGTTTGGAAACGTCATCCCATTGCTGACGGTAACGAACGATTTTACTCCCAAATCAATGCCGATGCCTTCGCTGTACGTTTCATGTTTCACTCCCGCTTCCTCTACACCGACCGTTAAAAACCAGTTCATCCCGTCAAACACGATGCGCGGATTGACGTATGTTACATGTTTTCCGTACGGAATACGTCCTCGTTCCGCCAAACGAATCCAATTCAATGTTTGCTTGTTTTTTTTCTTAGATGGAGTGAGTTTTTCTAGTTTCACGTGCGTGTCGGTCACTTTGATTTTGGCGGTGTCTTGATAAAAACTTGGGCGTGTTCGCTTTTTTGTTTTAAACTTCGGAAACTTCGCCCGTCCTTCAAAAAAGTTTTTGTAGGCTTGACACGCATCTTTAATTGCTTGTTTTGTGATGTTGTTTGAGAATTGATTGAGCCAACTGTACTCTTTCGTTTGTTTGAGCTGCGTTAACCTTTTTCTTAGTTCGCCATCACTTAAAAATTGACCACCTTGTTTATCATTTTCTTGTTGTTGCGCTAATGCAAAGTTATACGCCCATCTGGCAACACCTGCGCATTGAAATAGCTTCGTCTTTTGCTTATTGTTAGGCAGAAGCATAACTTTGTAAGTGCGAATCATCTTCTCCCAGCCCCTTTTTCGCCCCTTCTTTACTTTGCTTCCGCTATAAAACCATCATCAGATTTTTATACATATTTATAGATTTATCACGAACAGTTAAACGCCTCCATCCGCTGCAACGCATCAATCACGTCAAAAAACGTCGCAAACGGCGCATGCGGCAAGCCGAGCGCTCGGCATTTTTCGAGCAAAAAGTCGCGCGCCAGCACGTAATCCGCTTGCTTCGCCACCGCTAAATCCGTGATCGAATCGCCGATGACGACATGGTACCCGTCCGGGCGGGCAAGCTTGCGAAGGAGCGATGGCTTGCAGCAGCCACAGCCGTTTTGGCACTCACCGTCGCATGCATGCGGCCATGTAATGCGAATCGTCTCGCCGCTGAAATCGGAGCCGTTGCAAAAAATGCGCTCCGGTTCAATGAGCCCTTCAAGGAGCGGATAGACGAAAAAATCGATGCCGCCGCTGACGATATAAAGAGGGATTCCCCGCTCTTTCGTAAACGCGACAAACTCTCGGAATCCCGCGCGCAACCGGGCGGTGCGCCGCAGGAAATCCACAATTTCATCCTTCAACGTGGACGGAAGGAGGGAAAACATCTTCCCGACTCCTTCCTGAACGGAAATGCGCTCAGCGAGAATGTCGTCTTTTAACGCCTCCCACTCCGGCGGGGCGAACTGTTTCATAATGGCGATGATGTTGTCGTTTTCCGTAATTGTGCCGTCAAAATCGCAAAAGAGAACGAGCTGTTTCGTCATGCTTCCACCTCAACGACGCCCCAGCGGTCAATCGCTTTTTGCAGCGCTTCGTTTTCTGCTGCCGCCGCGCGGAGCGGACGGCCGGCCAGCACTGCGTCGATCGCCGCGCGAAACGCCCGGCCGCCCCCGATCGCCCCGTCCGGATGGCCGTGGATGCCGCCGCCGGCATTGACGATGCTGTCAAGGCCGAAATCGCGGACAAGGAGCGGCACCAATCCGGGATGAATGCCAGCCGACGGCACCGGAAACGCCCGGGCAAACGGTTCTTGTTCATCCGTCAACGCCTTGGCGATGCCGAGCGCCTGCTCGCGCTCCAAGGCGACGCTGCCGTACGGCGACGGGAACAGGACGAAATCGGCGCCGGCGAGCCGCAAAAGCTTTCCAAGCCAAAGCGAAGGCGCCACCCCATAAAATTCGGACGGCGTAACAGCGCCGCTAAACGCCGGGTGAGCCATAATCGGCAACGCAATCTCTTCATCCTCGCGCAACGCTTGCAGCACGTCAAGCCCGTAAGCGAAGACGTTAAACAACAGCACATCAGCGCCAAGCTCAGCGGCTCGTTTCGCTTTGTCCTTTAACGCAAACGTTTTGCCGGTCAAGTTGACGGCATAGAGCGTCCGCTTGCCCGTTTGTTCATACACTTCTTGAAGCGCCGCCTTGCCCTCGGTGATCCGCTTTTCAAACGGAAGAAGCTCGCTGTCAAACAAAATTTCATCGTCTTTGACTAGGTCAACGCCGCCGAGCGCCTGTTTTTTCAATTCCGACGTCAAGTACGCCAAATCACGGCCGATGATGCCTTTAAAAATGCTCATCAACAGCGGGCGGTTATGCACCCCGACTTTGTCCCGAATGCCGTCGATGCCAAAGCGCGGCCCGGGAAACTGTTGCTTCCATTCATCCGGAAACTCTAAATCAAGCAGCCGCACTTCCCCATCAAGCGACAATTTTCCGAACGTCGTCACCAACAGAGCCGACAAATCGGCGCTGAAGTTGACCGTCGGGTAGGCGATTTTCACGATCGCCCGCTTCAGCCGCTTGCCGAAATAGACGTTCACCCGCTCGCTTTCTCCCAGTTCTTCGACCGCAACGACTTCCCCTTTATGTTTGCGGAGCTGCTCTTGCTCTAATGCCGGCAAGTCGGTCCACGTGCCGACCGTCAAGCCGAGCGCGATCCCTTCCGCCTTTTTCCGAATGTCTTTTTCATCATGAATCAAATACGTTGCAATCACTGCACTCATCGTCCATCCCTCTTTCAATGCAACGAAATGAAAAAGCCTCTTCATTAAGAAGAGGCGTCACTCATCCATGGCGCTCTTCTTATCTCCCAGCGTTTCCGCTGCAAGAATTAGCACCGTGCTTGGCGCGCGCCAAGCCGGTTGCCGGGCTTCATTGGGCTCGTCCCTCCGCCTGCTCTTGATAAGAAAGCCTGCTCGTTTATGCACTTGTCAAACGATTGGCAAATTTACTTTGAATTATGACATCACCGATTGGCATTGTCAATCATTTTTCAAAAATTTTTTCAAACAATCCGAGGCGGCCGATCCGCTCCACCGCTTCGCGAAGCCGCGCTTCATCAGTCAAGAGGCCGACGCGCACATATCCTTCACCGTGAGCGCCAAAACCGATGCCTGGGGCGACGGCGACGTGCGCCCGCTCAAGCAGCACGTCAGCAAACTCGGCGGATGATAAGCCTTTTGGCACCGGAAGCCAGGCGAAAAACGACCCGGACGGCGCCGGCGCTTCCCAGCCGATCTCGCAGAGCGCAGCGATGAACGCGTTGCGGCGCGCTTCATACAACGCGACAAGCTCCGTTACGCAATCTTGCGGACCGAGGAGCGCGGCAGCAGCCGCTTCCTGAACAGCTCCGAACAAGCTGACGTACAAATGGTCCTGCAAGAGCTCAAGCGCCTGAATGATCCGCTCGTTGCCGACGGCAAACGCGACGCGCCAGCCGGCCATATTGTATGTTTTCGAAAACGTATAAATTTCGACGCCGACGTCTTTCGCCCCATCGGCTTCCAAGAAGCTGACCGGTTTTCGGCCGTCAAAGCCGATCGCCCCATAAGCGAAATCGTGCACGACGGCAACGCCGTATTTCCCAGCAAACGCCACCGTTTCAGCGAAAAATTCTTTTGTCGCCGTTGCGCCGGTCGGATTGTTCGGATAGTTTAAAAACATCAGCTTCGCCTGGTCGGCGACCGACGCCGGAATGGCTTCGTAGTCCGGCAAAAAGCCGTTTTCCGCCAAAAGCGGCATCATTTCCATCCGCGCGCGGGCGAGCGCGATCCCCGACCAATAGTCCGGATAGCCCGGATCCGGGACAAGCACCACATCACCCGGATTGACGAGGCAAAGCGGCAGCTCCACAAGCCCGGCCTTGCCGCCGAACAAAATGGCCACTTCGCGGGCCGGGTCGATCTTCACCCCGTATTCACGCGCATAAAACGCGGCGATGGCTTCTTTCAAAAACGAATAGCCTTGAAACGGCGAATATCTATGATATTTCGGATTGGCCGCCGCCCGCTGCACCGCTTCGACAATATGTTTGGGCGTCGGTTGGTCCGGATTGCCTTGCCCCAAATTAATCACGTCGCATCCAGCCTTTATTTTCGCCCCGACTTTCGCGACAAGCGAGGCGAAAAATTGTTTCGGCAGCTGCTCAAGCAGTGCAGAAAAAGGAATTTCGATCGTCATGGCCCACACCTTCTTAAAAATTCTTGAAATTCTAGTGCAACATCATATATCGTAAAAAGCAAAATGTAAAGCAAAATTTTTTCGTTGAGGTGAAAACACAATGACGATCCGCATCGCTTGCCTCCAGCTTGACATCGCATTTGGCGACCCGCACGAAAACGAACGGCGGGCCGAACGCGCCGTGGAATCCGCCGCGAAGGACGGTGCCGACATCATCGTGCTTCCAGAATTATGGACGACCGGCTACGATTTGAAGCGCTTAGGTGAGATTGCCGATGACAACGCCGAACGGACGAAAGCGTTCGCCTCCCGCTTGGCGCAAACGTACGGCATCCATTTCGTCGCCGGCTCGGTCGCCAAAAAAACTGCAACCGGCGTGACGAACACGATGATCGTTGCAGACCGGAGCGGTCAAATCGTCAATGAATACAGCAAGCTCCATCTGTTCCGGCTGATGGATGAACATTTGTATTTGCAGCCGGGAAGCGGCTTAGGCTTGTTTTCGCTCGACGGGCTTTCATGCGCCGGGGTCATTTGCTATGACATCCGCTTTCCGGAGTGGATTCGCGCCCATGCGCTGGCTGGGGCGGAAGTGCTGTTTGTCGTCGCCGAATGGCCGCTTCCCCGCCTCCATCATTGGCGAACGCTCCTGATGGCGCGGGCGATCGAAAACCAATGCTACGTCGTCGCCTGCAACCGAGCGGGCCGCGACCCAAACAACGTCTTTGCCGGCCATTCGCTCGTCATCGACCCATGGGGCGAAGTGATCGCTGAGGCGAGTGAAGAGCCCGGCATTCTCGCGGCCGATATTGATCCCGCGCTCGTTGCGGACGTCCGTGCGCGCATCCCGGTGTTTGCCGACCGCCGGCCGCATGACTATGAAGCGGCAAAAAAATTTTTCAAAACGTATTGACAATCGATTGATCGACCATGTATCATTCGAATCAAGCAGCCAAATGATTGTCAACATCGTGAAAATTGCCAAAACTGAATATGCGAATCGGTACTCTTATCAAGAGTTGGCTGAGGGAATTGGCCCAATGAAGCCCAGCAACCGACCGTAATGCTATCGTGAGATAGGGCGCACGCCGCAGAGCGGCGCCGGAAGCGTCATGCTTCCGCAGGGCACGGTGCTAAGTCCAACAGAAAGACATCGGTCTTTCTGAAAGATAAGAGGCGCGAAGAACGTAATGAATCTTCAAGCCTCTTTCCGTATGCGAAAGAGGCTTTTTCATTTTTCGCACACTAAAGGGGGAATATGAAAATGACGATCGTCCAATCATCTGTGTATGAACCGCTTACCGAGCAAAAGGCAACCGCCCTCGCCGTCCGACTCGGCTTATTCCGCGACGGGGCGCCGCTTGCATGCCGCGAGATCGGCGACGGCAACTTGAACTTAGTGTTTCATATCGTCGACCAAGAAACAAAGCAAGGCGTAATCATTAAGCAAGCGCTGCCGTACGCGAAAGTCGTCGGCGAAAGCTGGCCGCTTACGTTAAAGCGCGCCGTCATCGAAAGCAACGCGCTGCGCACATTCGCCAGCTATGTGCCGCAATACGTGCCGAAAGTCTACTATTCTGACGAATCGCTCGCCATTACGGTGATGGAAGATTTGTCCCGCCTGCAAATCGCCCGCAAAGGGTTGATCGAAGGAAAAACGTATCCGCTTTTGTCCCAGCATATCGGCGAGTTTGTCGCCAAGATGGCGTTTTATACGTCTGATTTCGGCATGAACCAGCAAGAGAAAAAGAAATTGGCGCAAAGCTTCGTCAATCCGGAACTGTGCAAAATCACGGAAGACCTCGTCTTCACCGACCCGTTTTTTGACCGCGACACGAACAACTTTGAAGACGAATTGCGCCCGGACGTCGAAACGCTTTGGGGCGACGACCGCCTCCATCTCGAAACGGCAAAGCTGAAGCGCAAGTTTTTAACCGAAGCCGATGTGCTTTTGCATGGCGATTTGCATACCGGCAGCATTTTCGCCAGCGATGACGAAACGAAAGTGATTGACCCGGAATTCGCCTTTTACGGCCCGATCGGGTTTGACCTCGGCCAATTTTTTGCCAATTTGCTGTTAAATGCGTTGTCCCGCCCTGAATTAGAGCGCCAGCCGCTCTTTGAGCACGTCGACCGGACGTGGAACGTCTTTGCGTCCGTGTTCTCGGAGCTTTGGCGCACCGAAAGCGTTGAGACATACGCCCATACGCCCGGCTTGCTTGAAGATGTGCTGCGGCAAACGTTTGTCGATGCTGTCGGCTTCGCCGGCTGCGAAGTGATCCGCCGGACGATCGGCCTTGCCCATGTGGCGGACCTTGACGGCATTGAGCAAAAAGAGGCGCGCCTTGCGGCCAAACGGCATGCGCTCCGCCTCGGCCGCCGCTTGATCATTGAGCGGGCTGAGCTGACAGGAACGGATGGCTTCCGCCGGCTGTTCGCCGAAACCAAGCAGTAATGCCATTCGATCCGGCCCGCCGGCGACGGGCCGGACAAACGAACAACGCCAAAAGAAAGGAAGACAGCAATGAGCACATTTGCCATCCCGCGCTCAGTCGAATGGCGCGAGACGCATGTGACGATTTTAAACCAACAAAAACTTCCAACGGTCACGGAATATATCGACTTGCACACCATTGAAGACGTATATGACGCGATCGCCACGCTGAAAGTGCGCGGGGCTCCAGCGATCGGCATCACTGCCGCCTATGGCTTGGCGCTCGCCGCTTCGAGCTATGACACCGAGTCGGTCGATGAATTCCGTCGCCGCTTAAAACAGGATCGCGACTACCTGGCCGGCGCCCGCCCGACCGCCGTCAATTTGTTTTGGGCGCTTGACCGGCTCGTCGCCGCTGTCGAAAACGCCGTCTCCATCAACGAGGCGAAAACGACGCTCATCCATGAAGCGATCCACATTCAAGTCGAAGATGAGGATGTGTGCCGCCGCATCGGTGAACACGCCTTGTCGCTCTTTCAACCAGGCGACCGGGTGATGACGATTTGCAACGCTGGCTCAATCGCCACCGCCCGCTACGGAACGGCGCTCGCTCCGTTTTATTTGGCGAAAGAAAAAGGGATCGAGCTGTCCGTCTACGCCCTTGAGACGCGGCCGGTGCTGCAAGGGGCGCGCCTGACTGCGTGGGAGCTGATGCAAGCCGGGGTCGATGTAACGCTCATTACCGACAACATGGCGGCGCAAACGATCAAAGCGAAACAGATCAACGCCATCATCGTCGGCGCCGACCGAATTGCGCGAAACGGCGATACGGCGAACAAAATCGGCACGTTCGGCCTCGCCTTGCTCGCGAAATCGTTCGGCATTCCGTTTTACGTCGCCGCGCCGCTGTCCACAATCGATCTGGCGACGAAAACAGGGGAAGACATTCCGATTGAAGAGCGCCATCCGGACGAAGTGACCCATCTCGCCGGCGTGCGCATCGCTCCGGAAGGCGTTCATGTCTACAACCCAGCGTTTGATGTCACACCAAATGAACTGATCACCGCCATCATTACCGAAAAAGGCATCGTCCGCAGCAACTATGAAACGGCGCTGCCATCGTTATTCGCAAAGGAGGAGCACCATGAAACGGTTTAAGGTCTCATCTTTTCTTATCCTGCTTATCTTTGCTGTTTTCTCGATCTTAGCCGGCTGCACAAACGAGCAAGATGCTATGAGCTCCAAGCCAGCCAACGCAACGAAAACAACAAACGACAAAGCAGAAACGACATCCAGCCACTCGACAGCAACGAGCGGGGAGCAGACGGCCGTTCCGGAAAAACTGAAAAAGCCAGTGAAAATCGCCGCCATTATGCAACTGTCCATCGGCACGTTCTCCTCGCAATACATCGCCGGGGTGAAGGAACAAGTGCAAAAGTTCGGCGGCGAAGTGCAAATTTACAACGCCGACAACGATTTAACCAAAATGGCTTCATACGTTGAGACGGCCATTACCCAAAACGTCGACGCCATTTTGCTTGACCACGGCCGCGCCGACGCGCTCGAAGGCCCGGTGAAAAAAGCCGTTGCTAAAGGCATTCCGGTCGTGGCGTTTGACAACGACTTGAACATTCCAGGCGTTACCGTCATTGACCAAGACGACTACAGCCTTGCCTGGAAAACGCTAAAAACGCTCGCCGAAGATTTAAACGGGGAAGGCAACATCGTGACGATTTGGGTCGGCGGCTTTACGCCGATGGAGCGGCGCCATGTCATTTACGAGGCGTTCAAAAAACGTTACCCGAACATTAAAGAAATCGCCAAATTCGGCACGGCGAGCGCCAATACGGCTTTGGACACGCAAACGCAAATGGAAGCGATTTTGAAAAAATATCCGAATAAAGGCGATATCGACGCTGTCTTCGCGACATGGGACGAATTCGCCAAAGGAGCGACGCGCGCCATCGAGCAAGCCGGGCGCACGGAAATTAAAGTGTACGGCATTGATTTAAGCGATGAAGACTTGCAAATGATCCAAAAACCAAACAGCCCGTGGGTCGCGACAACGGCGACGGACCCGGCAGAAGTCGGCCGCGTCCAAGTGCGCTTTGCCTACCAAAAAATCGCTGGCGAAAAAACACCGAACATTTACTCGCTCGAACCGCACTTAGTAAAACGGTCCGACCTTCCGGACAAACAAGTGTCGATGAATGAGCTTTCGCAATACATCCCGGGTTGGGGGCAATCGAATGTGGCCATCTCGCCGTGGATGAAAACGTTGGAAGCCCAGGTGAGCCAAAAATGAACGGCTTGTCGATGCGGGCCATTGAAAAGTCGTTTGGCGCCGTGCGCGTGCTTGACGGCGTGGACTTCGACGTCCGTCCGGGCGAGGTCCACGCCCTTTTAGGCATGAACGGCGCGGGCAAAAGCACGCTCATGAACATTTTAGCCGGCGCCATTCCGCCTGACGCTGGTACCATCATGATCGACGGCGCCCCGCGCACGTTTTCATCGCCGCGCGAAGCAAAACAAGCCGGCATCGGCCTCGTCGTTCAAGAAGTCGACACGGCGCTGTTTCCCGGCTTGCCGGTGTACGAAAACTTAGCAGTCGACGAACTTGCTGATGTGAAGCAACGACCGATCCGCTCGTTGCGTCAAGAAAAAGAGCGGGCCGCGGCCCTCCTCCGCCGCGTCGGCCTCTCGATCCCGCCGACTCGCCTTGTGCGCGACTGCTCACTCCATGAAAAGCAGTTGATCGTGCTGGCGAAAGTATTGTCATCTGACGCGCGCTACATCATTTTGGACGAACCGACCGCCGCCTTGAGCGAGGCGGAAACGAAGCGGCTGTTTGCCATCATCAAAGAACTAAAGAAGCAAGGCGTCGGCTTTACTTATATCTCTCATAAGCTGAAAGAAGTGCAGGAGATCGCCGACCGGCTGACGATTTTGCGCGACGGCCGCGTCGTCTACCATGGCGCCGCCGACAGCCTGCCGCTTGAAGACATCGTTCTTCATATGACCGGAACAAAGCGGGCCATGGCAGTGAAACAAGCGCGCACGTACGGAAGCGACATCGCCTTCGCCGCTCGCAGGATCGCGATCGACAAAACCGGGACAACGGTCGACCTATACGCCCACCGCGGCGAAATTGTCGGCATCGCTGGCCTCGTCGGCGCCGGCAAGACGGAGCTGGCAGAAAGCCTCATCGCCCACCGGAAAACGTCCGGCGAGTGGGAGATCGATGGCAGACGCTATTCGTTCTCATCGCCCTATGAAGCCATCGACGCTGGCCTTTGCCTCATTCCGGAGGAACGACGCAAGCAAGGGCTGTTTCTGCCGGAAACGGTGAAAACGAACTTGACCGTCCGCCTCCTTTCCCGTCTGTCGCGCTGGCAATGGATCAGCCGGGCAAAAGAAACGGGGGAGGCAAATGGGCTCGTCCGCTCGCTCGGCATTCATCCGCCGTCGATCGCCACTGCCGTCCGCCACTTGAGCGGCGGCAACCAGCAAAAAGTCGTTATCGGCAAATGGCTGAACACGAACGCACGTGTCTTTTTGTTCGACGAGCCGACGAAAGGAATCGATGTTCACGCGAAACAAGACGTGTTTGCCATTATCCGCTCCCTTGCCGATCAAGGGAAAACGGTGCTGTATTTCTCGAGCGAATTTCATGAGCTGCTCGAAATCTGTGACACGATCTACATTATGGCGGACGGCCGGCTGCTTGCCCGCCTGCCGGCCGCTGAACTGACGTATGAACAGCTTGTCTACTATTGCAGCGGAGGTGAGATCAATGAGCCAGCCAGCCGTTTCCGCAACGCCGTCGAAAAAAACGGCGCCGTCCCTTCTTGACTTTTTGTATAAACACGGCACCTTGTTGGCCATTCTCGCGGTGATCGCCTACTTCGGCATCACGCAAGACCGGTTTTTCACCTATGAAAACTTCAGCGACATTTTGCGTTCGATTTCGATCGTGACGTTGGTAGCGATCGGCATTACGTTCTCGCTCATCGTCGACGGCTTCGACTTGTCCGTCGGCTCGACGGTCAGCCTCGCGACGATCGCCAGCGCGGCGGCGCTCGTTTTATATCGCCAAGAAATTTTCGTCACTTTGCTCGTGCCGCTGTTGCTCGGCATTGCCGTCGGGCTCTTGAACTCCTTGTTGATCGTCAAATTCAAGCTGCCGGATTTGCTCGCTACTTTAGCGACGATGTACGCCATCAACGGCGTGCAGCTTACCTATACGAAAGGATTTTCGATTTACAACGACATGCCGTTGCCCGACGGCGGCACTGCGCCGGGCAAGTTTATTCCTTCTTTTTTATTTATCGGCCAGGGAGAGCTGTTCGGCGTGCCGTTTTCTGTCTTGCTTATGCTGTTTGTCGTCATCGCTGCTCATTTGTTTTTAACGTACACGAAACCCGGCCGCCTCTTTTACTTGACCGGGGAAAACCGCGAGGCGGCAAGGCTCTCCGGCATTCCGGTCAACCGCTACCGGACGTACGCGTATGTCGTCAGCGGCTTTTTCGCGGCCTTAGGCGGCATCGTCCTTGCCTCGCGCATCGGCACTGGGCAAGTGTCGGCCGGCGCCTCGCTTTTAATGGACAGCGTCGCCGCCGCCTACATCGGCTTTTCCGTTTTTGGCGCCGGCAAGCCGAACGTCATCGGCACATTGTTCGGCTCGATTTTAATGGGCGTGTTGTTGAACGGTTTGACGATGATGAACGTTCCGTATTACGCCCAAGACATCATTAAAGGCGTCATTTTAGTCGGCGCCCTCGCCTTGTCGCATTGGCAAAAAAAATAACGCCCGATCTCTGCCCTCGTGGATGACATCCTCGGGGGCAGAAGCGTTTTTCCAAGGAAGCGGTCAGTTCCTTCCTTCTCGCTCGCCTGCTCCATGCAGCGTCCGCATACAACGCCTTCCAAACCTTTGCCTGTTCCGCGAACGCAAGAGCGTCATCTACTTATAGCGCCACTCAAGCTCGAGCAGCTTCTCCTTTACATCGGTGCGGCTTCCAGCATAACCGACTAGAGCGCCGTTTTTGCCAATCACGCGATGGCACGGAACGAGAATCGACAGTTCATTCGCCCGGTTTGCCTGCCCGACGGCGCGCACCGCTTTCGGGCGGCCGATTTGCGCGGCGATGTCGGCGTATGTCGCCGTCTCGCCGTACGGGATGCGGCAAAGCGCCCCCCACACCTCTTCTTGGAAGGCTGTTCCCTTCCACTTCAGCGGCAAATCAAATGCCTGGCGTCGTCCGTGGAAATACTCATCCAGCTGCTCAAGCGCACGTTCAAGAAGCGGCGACCGGCTTTTGACAGCCGGATGTTCGCCGGCGAACGCGCGCCATTCTTCTGGAAACAGCTCGACTTTCACAATCGCTTCGCCGTCGGAGGCGATGTAAATGTCGCCGAACAGCTCTGAGCGGTATACTGCATATTCAATCGTCATCGTCGTCCTCTCTTTCCATTCGTTCGATCGGCAGCGTGATATGGAACGTCGTGCCGACGCCGACTTCGCTTTCCACTTCAATTTTCCCTTGATGCTCTTCAATGATTTTATAGCTGACCATCAAGCCGAGGCCGGTGCCGCGCTCTTTCGTCGTATAAAACGGCTCGCCGAGCTTTTTGATTTTATCTTTCGGAATTCCGCATCCTTGGTCGGTGATCGAGATGCGCACATAGCAGTCAGCGCGGACGATGCGCACCGTAATATCGCCGCCTTTCGGCATCACTTCGATGGCGTTTTTCAAAATATTGATGAACACTTGCTTCAGCTGGTTCGACTCGCAATACACCGGCGGCAGCCCGCGCTCGAAATCGGCGATGATTTGCACGTTGTGCATCATTGCTTGGGCGCTGATCAAATCGATCGTATCTTGCATAATTTTGCAGATGTCGTTTTGCCTATATTGCACTGCCTGGGGCTTGGCCAAGACGAGAAACTCGGTGATGATCGACTCAATCCGCTTCAATTCCGACATAATGACATTAAAATACATCGAATAGTCGCCGTCAATGCTTCCTTGCAACAGCTGGATGAAGCCTTTGAGCGCCGTCATCGGGTTGCGGATTTCGTGGGCGATGCCGGCGGCCAGTTCGCCGACGACGTTGAGCGTATCCGACTTGCGCAGCTGCAGCTCCATCTCTCTGCGCTCGGTCACATCGCGAAGCATCATCATCCCGACGCCAGGGATCACTTCCTTTTTCAGCGAAAACTCAATGATTTTCCCTTTCTCCTTATCGAAAAATTCAACCTCGCCGCTCGCCTCTCCGGTGCGCTGGCATTGTTGAAGCAGCTTATTGAGCTGGCGGCGCGCCTGCTCCGGAACGAGCTCGGCCACCGTCCGGCCAATCAGCTCCTCCTTTTCGACGGAAAAGATGCCGCAGACAACCGGATTGGCGTCGATGATGCGATGCTGTGCATCCCAAAGCAAAATGCCGTCCATCGCATGGTCGAAAATACTGCGAAATTTTTGCTCGCTTTCGCGCAGCTCGCTCTCAATTTTCCGCCGCTCGCTCACATTCCGGAAAATCGTCAAGTGGTATCCGTCGATTGCCCCTTTTTTCATTGTAAACTCAAGCTGCTTATCTTCGCCGTTGGGCATATGGAACGTCAGCTCATCGCGAATTTCCCCTTTGCGGCGGAACTCGGTGAAAATGCGTTTCACCTTTTCGTCCCCATAGTCGACAAAGTCAAGCAAATTGCGGCGCACAAGCAAGTTCAGCGGCAGTTCAAACGTCCGGCTCGCCGCCGGATTGGCGTTCAATATGTAGCCGAAATCATCCCAAATGAGAATCGCCTCATGCGCTTGTTCGAAAATGGCCCGGAACCGTTCTTCGCTTTTTTGCAGTTTGATCTCCATGTTTTTCCGTTCAGTCACATCGCGCATGATGGCCATGTAAAAACCGCTGTAGACGTTCGAAGTCGCCGTCAGCTCAAACATTTTCACCGTTCCGTCCGGGCGGACAAGCGACAGCTCGCCCTTGGCCGTTCCCTTTTCTTTCACTTCCGCGAGCAGCCGGGCGAACTCGTTGGCGCATTCGCGGGCGACGAACTGCTGAAACGACAAGTTGAGCAGCTTTCCTTTTTCCAAGTTCAAGCTCATCGAAAACGCCGGATTGACATCGATAAACCGCCCGAATTCATCGAAAATGACGATGCCATCAACGGCGCGGTTAAATACGTCGCGAAACAAAAACTCATGGATGATGCGTTCGCGCTCAAGCGCCTTATGGGCTGAGATGTCGCGCATCATGACAAGGTCAAATTCATCGAACACATCCTTTTTCATCGAAAATTCCACATGCTTCACTTTGCCGTCCGGCAGCTTGATGAGCAGTTCGTCGCTGAACGAACCGAACTTTTGCAGCATCGAGCGCTGAAACAATAAAATATCGGGCGGTACGAGCTCAAGGAACGAAGAAAACGAACGGCCGATCAACGAAAACTTATCCATCTCAAACAACTTGCACGCCGCTTCGTTCGCATCGACAAATTCGCCGTTTTTATTTAAAATGACGATCGCATCGAGCGACCGCTCGAAAATGATCGAGTAGCTGTTCAATCGCTCTTTTAGCCGGCGATTTTCCTCTTCAAGCAGCCGCACATCCGGCGACGCATTTTGTTCTTCCCTAGGAGAAAGGCTTTGGGCCATATCCATCTCTCCTTGTCTATTCAAACCATTCCGAAAATATATATTCGCTGTGGAAAAATTTACTCCTCCCTTAATTTACGAAGATTTTTTAAAATTCTTTTCCGCAATGTTCGACAAGTTTTTTATCTTTTTCGTTTGGCGAAACTGCATTATAATGATAGATTAGTTACGCTGATCAAAGGGGTTTTGCTGCGATGAACATCGTCTGTACAACATTAAATGCCAAATACATTCATATGAATTTGGCCATTCGCTATTTAAAAGCATACGCGCAGCCAGAGTTTGACGTCAAGCTTGTTGAGTATACGATCAAAGACCCAGTGCTGAACATTGTGACCGATTTGTACCAACGCCGTCCGGATGTCGTCGGTTTCAGCTGCTACATTTGGAATATTGAAGAAACGATTAAAGTCGTCAAGTTGTTGAAAAAAGCAGCGCCGAGCGTCATCATCGTCGCCGGCGGCCCGGAAGTGTCGTACGATGTGCGTGAATGGATGGAGCGGGTGCCGGAGTTTGATTTTATCGTCATCGGGGAAGGGGAAGAAACGTTTAAACAGCTGCTTTTTGCCTTAGAAGGCCGCGGAGAACTGGCACAGGTCGCCGGACTGGCATTTCGCGACGGAGAGCGCATCGTCGTCAATCCGCAGCGAAACAAACTGCGTCTCGCTGACATGCCGTCGCCGTTTCGCTTTCCAGAAGATGTTCCGCAACTTCCGAACCGGATCGTCTATGTCGAAACGAGCCGCGGCTGCCCGTTCAGCTGCCAGTTTTGCCTCTCCTCGATCGAAGTCGGCGTCCGCTATTTTGACCGTGAAAAAATCAAGGACGATTTACGCTATTTAATGAAGCACGGGGCGCGGACGATCAAATTCGTCGACCGAACGTTCAACATCAGCCGCAGCTATGCGATGGACATGTTCCGCTTTTTAATTGACGAGCATGTGCCGGGAACCGTGTTCCAGTTTGAAATTACCGCCGACATTATGCGCCCGGAGGTCATCGAGTTTTTAAACAAGGAGGCGCCGCCCGGGCTGTTCCGCTTTGAAATCGGCGTCCAGTCGACGAATGACGAAGTGAACCGTCTCATTATGCGCAAGCAAAACTTCACCAAGTTGGCGCGGACGGTGACAATGATCAAAGAAGGCGGAAAAATCGCCCAGCATTTGGATTTGATCGCCGGCCTGCCTGAAGAAGACTACAACTCGTTTCGAAAAACGTTTAACGACGTGTTCGCCCTTCGTCCGGAGGAACTGCAGCTTGGCTTTTTGAAACTGCTGCGCGGCACCGGGCTGCGCCTGCGCGCCGAAGAGTACGGCTATGTGTATATGGACCATGCGCCATACGAAGTGCTCGCCAACAACGTCTTGTCGTTTGATGACGTCATCCGCATCAAGCAAGTGGAAGACGTGCTCGAAAAGTATTGGAACGCCCATCGAATGGACGAAACGATCGAGTACTTGGTGACAGACGTCTTCCCATCGCCGTTTGACTTTTTCCAGCAGTTTGGCGCGTATTGGGATGAGCGCGGCTGGGCGCGCATCGGCCATCAGCTTGAGGATTTATTCCGCCGCCTGCATGAGTTTTTGCGTACGTACGCGCCGGATGCCTTGCCTGTCGCCGAATCGCTCATGAAATACGACTACTTGCGTGGACAGAAGTATAAGCCGCGCAAGCCGTGGTGGGAGGAAAAAACGGACAAATCAACGCGCACGTCCGTCTACCGCGCGCTGCTTGAGCGCCCCGAGGCGCTTGGGGAGGACTTTGCCGCCCTCGGGCTCGGGGAAAAGGAATTGTTTAAACATACGGTCGTTGAAATCGTGCCGGTCGATGTCGGGCGCTACGCCGCGAAAAAGCAACTTTCATTTGCGCCGACAGCCATCGTCGCCTATTTCGATCCGTCTGGCGCCGGCGCCACGTTGTTTTCTGCACCGCTGTCCACCCTGTCCGCCTCGGCATCTGCCTGACGTTCAAAAGCAGGGAGCATTTATTGTAAATATCCGATCCTTCACCTAACGCTAAAAAAGCAGGGAGCGTTATCCCTGCTTGTTTCGTTCCTTTTCATTTTCCTTCACCCGCTTTTGTTCCTCGCTCAGCCAAAGCGGCTCGTGAGCGGCAAAATCGCCCCATTCAAACGCCATTTCCTCATTTACGGGCACGGATCGCTCTTTCCCTTTTTTACCCATCGCCGCCTCCTTGGCGCCCTTTTTTCGAATTGCGGTTTGCGCCGCGGATCATATCTTCCTCACCGGCGTACTGAGCCGCAAATTCGGTGTCCGGCAAGCTTTCCGTCGGCGTTTTGTTGTTATTTTTCGCTGCATCAAATTTTACTTTCCGCTTCATCATCGTTTCGCCTCCTCCTCATCAACCGTTTTTCGCTCATAAGCGACAAGCACAATTTCTTCCCCCGTTTCTTCGCGCAGTTGCTGTTCAAGCTGCTGGAGCTGGCGAAGCGTCCCGTCCTGAAGGCGGGCGACTGGAAATGCAACGTTAGCCACCTTCCCCCTCCTTCCGCATTTTTTCATATCGTGTCTCCCCGAGGAGGGCTTTATGCATCGCTATGGCTTCAACACTACCTCAATGCAGCCGTCTTTCTTTAAAATTTTTGGGTCGGGCATTTGTTTGACAGCTATGTCTTTAATGCCTTGGTACGTTACCGCTTTCATTTCCTTCCTCCTTCGTCCGTTTCTGGGTGAATGAGCACAAAAGCGAGAATGCCGCCAAGCAGGGCGAGCCCCGCGAGCAAGAACAGGAGCGGGCCAGAACCGTTTTTCATCAGCCATGCCGCCAACGGCGGGCCGGCGGCCACTCCGATAAAGCGAAGCGAGCTGTAAAACGACGTCACCGTCCCGCGTTCGTTTTTCTCAATCCCTTCCGTAATCAAGGCATCCAAACACGGAAGTGCGGCGCCGACGCCGATGCCGGCGGCGGAAAACAGCACCATCCAAAGGAAGAGGGACGGATAAAACGGAATGGCAACCAACGCGGCGGCCGCTAAAGCGCAACCGGCGATCGTTCCCCATTTCATTCGCCTTTTCCTGTCGCCGATCGCCTTCCCCGCAGCAAATGAAGCGAGGCAAAGCGCCCCAAGCGGGATGGCGAGCATCCATCCTTTCCCCATCCCATCGATGCGATAAACATCTTCAAGGCGGCTCGAGAGAAAAAATAAGAAGGCAAACAGCACAAGCATTAACAAGCCGCCGATGGCAAAAACCCCGACAAGCCAGCGCCCCTCGCGGCGGAAAATCGCCTTCACCGCCGCTATAAAGACCGGAAGCGGCTCCGGCTGCTCCCGCCGCGCCGGCGCTTGGACGGACCAAACCATCATCGCCGCCGACACAACACAAAAAAACGGAAACGAAAAAAACGGCAAAAACCAAACGATGCCGGCCAGCATCGCTCCAAGAATCGGACTGAGCACTTTGCCAAACGTGTTCGCCGTTTCAATCGTCCCTAAACAGCTGCTTGCCGCCTCATCATCCGGAAACAAATCGCCAACAAGCGGCAAAACAATCGGAAACGCTCCAGCTGCCCCGAGCCCTTGCAGCATGCGCCCGGCAATCATCCATCCGTATGGATCATTCATTCGCCAAGCGGCCCACCCGGCCAGCCCCCCGCCAGCGGCTGCCAACAAGAGGCTCGGAATGATGACGTTTTTCCTTCCGATTCGATCGCTTATATATCCAGCCAACGGAACGAACAAAATCGCCACAATGGAATACATCGTGATCAACAAGCTAGATTGCAGCGGCGTAATGCCGAGCTCTCTTTCCATCACCGGCAGCACCGGGATGAGCATCGAATTTCCCAACGTCATAACGAGCGGAATCGAAGCGAGCGCTGCCACCGCCCATCCCCGCCTAACCCGCTTACCCGCCTGTTTCGGCAGCCGCACTGTCCATTCCATCGCTTCGGCTCCTTTCTGTTAAAGTCTAGAAAGCCGGTAAAAAACAACTGTTTTCCCTAAATCGCTTGGTTATCGTGTGAAGAGAGGAACAGGTGTTATAAGGTTTTTCAATTTGAGAAACGTCCCTGTTGATCCGCATGTTCTGTTCAATCACCGGCCTTCTAGATTTCCAACTATATGATGTACATTTTTTCGCACTGCATGCGGCATAAAAACGGCCAGAATGTATAAACAGGCGGTCTTACTCACTAGCTGGCTGATCTCTGGCACATGAAAGAATTGAAAAAACCATTCGCGTGTTGGCTTTCGCTCCCTTTAATTCCCATCCATACCCCGCCAACGGTTCACTCATACTAATGATGCCACACCTAAACATGATCAAAGGAGGAACGAATGATGGCACGTGGAAGCAACAAGCTGCTTGTTCCAGGCATTGAACAAGCGTTGGAGCAAATCAAATACGAAATCGCCCAGGAATTTGGCGTGCAGCTGGGAGCTCACACCGTCTCACGGGCCAACGGCTCGGTTGGCGGAGAAATTACGAAACGGCTTGTCGCCCAGGCGCAAAGCGAGCTGGCAGGCCGAAAAACGGAATAAAGCCGAGCGGAATCACTCGGCTTTTTTCGTTTTGGAATCCATCGCTTTCGAATGGCGGTGGACATCAGACGTTCGGCAACCCTTCGACTTGCCGCTGTCGTCCCTATCCGCCCTTTTCTTTTCATAATGAGCGCCCGGCCGCGATGGACGGGCAATCCCATGATTTTTCGGTTTCGAACGGCTCTCTTTTTCAGGAGAAAAGCTCCCTTGGGGCGGGTCAGAATGTTTCTGTTTGTGCGTCGGCTGTTTTTCGCTTTTCGATGGCTTCGGTTTTGACTCGTTATCGTTCTGTTTCGTTGGCGGCTGTGGTGTCGTTTGTTCTTTGGCCGCTGACGTTTTGTTTTCTTTTTTTCTGCCCTTAGCCTTATCTTTCCAATCTTCTCCTTTCCGACCGTTGTCATGTGCCGAACGGACAGATGCCGGTGCAGCCGGTTTCACCTTTTTCTCGATTTGCAATAGTTTTCCGGTCGTCATTCCCCGTTTGACAGCCTGGTTGCGCACTTCCATCGTACTGTTGGCCGTGGTAATGATAATCCGGTCATCCGCCACTGACCGCTGAATTTCCGAGAGCGCGGCAGACAACTTCCGAGCCGAAGAGGCGTCGTGCTCCCTCTCCACCGTCGTAATCAGCACTTCCCCGCCTTCCTTTTCCACGTGTGAGCGTAAGTGGGGATGAATCGGTGTCTTTCCTCATCGATCTTCCTCTTGCATCCAAAAAACAAAAGGTGTAAAATAAACACGAACAGAACGTTAGTTCCCTTTGATAGGAGGGAAAACCATGCACAAAGCCTATCGCTTTCGATTGGATCCCACACGAACACAAGCGGAGCTCATCCACCAAACGATCGGATGCTGCCGGTTTGTGTACAATCACTTTTTGACCG